>DASSPL010000191.1:0-3102 GCA_035699685.1 Burkholderiales bacterium
GCCGATGCCGGCGCTCACCGAGGAGCGGCGCAAGGAGCTCACCAAGGTGGTGAAGCACGAGGCCGAGAACGCGCGCGTGGCGATCCGCAACCTGCGGCGCGACGCCAACCAGCACCTGAAGGACGGGCTGAAGAAGCACGAAGTGTCCGAGAACGACGAGCGCCGCGCGCAGGACGAGGTGCAGAAGATGACCGACCGGCACATCGCCGAGATCGACCGGCTGCTCGCCGAGAAGGAAAAGGAACTGATGGCGGTATGAGCCACGCGAGCTCCACGGAGGAGGTCCCCGCGCACGGCGGCGTGCCGCGCCACGTCGCCATCATCATGGACGGCAACGGCCGCTGGGCGCGAAAGCGCATGCTGCCGCGCGTCGCCGGCCACCGCCGCGGCCTGGAAGCGGTGCGCGCCACGGTGGAGAACTGCGCCGAGCGCGGGATTGAATACTTGACGCTGTTCGCCTTCAGCTCCGAGAACTGGCGCCGGCCGGCCGAGGAAGTGGCGCTCCTCATGCAGCTGTTCCAGACCGCGCTCACCAGCGAGGTCGAGCGCATGCACAAGAACGGCATCCGCCTGAAGGTGGTCGGCGACACCGAGCGCTTCGGCGCCAAGATCCAGCGCCTGATCGAGCAGGGCGAGCGCCTGACGGCCGACAACGGCCGGCTCACCCTCACCATCGCGGCCAACTACGGCGGCCGCTGGGACATCCTGCAGGCGGTGAACAAGGTGAGGGAGCGCCCGGTCGACGAGGCGTCGCTCGCGCAGCACCTGGCGATGAGCTACGCGCCGGAGCCGGATCTGTTCATCCGCACCGGCGGCGAGCAGCGCGTCAGCAATTTCCTCCTGTGGCAGCTCGCCTACACCGAGCTCTACTTCACCGAGACGCTATGGCCGGACTTCGACGCGGCGGCGCTCGACCAGGCCATCGCCTCGTACGCGAGCCGCGAGCGGCGCTTCGGCCGCACGAGCGAGCAAGTCTCGGAATCCAGACGGGCCGACGTCGCCTGAACGGCGTCCTCGCCGCACGCGTCGCGACCGCCGCGGCGCTGATCGCCGGCTTCCTCGCCGCGCTGTTCCTGCTGCCGCGGCCGTGGTGGGCCGCGCTGGTCGCGCTGCTCGTGGCCGGTGGCGGCTTCGAATGGGCGCGCCTGTGCCGCCTGACGGGCGTCGCCGCATGGGCCTACGCGCTCGCCGCCAGCGGCACGTTCGTCGCCCTTTTCCTGGGTGGAGAAGCGGTCATGCGCGCGAGCTTCTGGATCGCGGCGGCATTCTGGGTCGCGGCCGCTCCGCTCTGGCTCTGGCGCGGCATGAGGGCCGAGCATCGCACCGCGCTGATCGCCATCGGATTCGTGGTCATCGTGCCGGCGGCGCTCGCGCTCGCGTCGCTGCCGCCCGCCGAGGTGCTCGCGGTGCTGGTCCTGGTATGGATCGCGGACACGGCGGCCTACTTCGTCGGCAGGACATGGGGCCGGCGCAAGCTCGCTCCGTCGATCAGCCCGGGAAAGTCGTGGGAAGGCGCGCTCGGCGGCGTCGTGGGGGCGGTGGCCTACGCTATCATCTGCGGCTCCTTTCTATGGGGAAACGCATGGCCGGCGTACCTGCTCGGCGCGGTAGTCCTGGCCGCCATCAGCATCGTGGGTGATCTGTTCGAATCGGCCGCAAAGCGCCAGGCCGGCGTCAAGGACAGCGGCACCCTCCTGCCGGGCCACGGCGGCATCCTCGACCGCATCGACAGCGCCACCGCGGTCCTGCCGATAGCGGCGCTCCTGCTTTCCCTGCGATGAACCTGGCCATTCTCGGCGCGACGGGGTCCATCGGCTCGAGCACCTTGGATGTGGTCGCGCGCCACCCGGACCGCTATCGGGTGTTCGCGCTGACCGCCAACGGCAAGGCCGAGTCCCTGCTCGAGCTGTGCCGCGCGCACCGGCCGGCCTACGCGGTCCTGTCGGGTGCACCGCGCGACGCGAAGCTCGCCGCGCGCTTCGCCGAATGCGGCACCGAGCTCCTGTTCGGCGCGCAGGCGCTGGAGCAGGTGGTCGCCGACCGGCGCTGCGACGTGGTCATGGCCGCGATCGTCGGCGCCGCGGGCCTCGCCTCGACCTTCGCCGCGGCGCGCGCGGGCAAGCGCGTGCTGCTCGCGAACAAGGAAGCGCTGGTGATGGCCGGGCCGCTGCTCACCCGCGCCGCGCGCGAGGCGGGGGCGACGCTGCTGCCGGTCGACAGCGAGCACAACGCGGTGTTCCAGTGCCTGTCCGACATCAAGGCGGTGCGGCGCATCGTGCTCACCGCCTCGGGCGGCCCGTTCCGCGCCGCGCCGCTCGACTCGCTCGCCGTAGTCACTCCGGCTCAGGCCTGCGCGCACCCGAACTGGGTGATGGGCCGCAAGATCTCGGTGGACTCGGCGACGATGATGAACAAGGGCCTGGAAGTGATCGAAGCGCGCTGGCTGTTCGACCTGCCGCCGCAGGCGATCGAGGTGGTGATCCACCCGCAGAGCATCGTCCATTCGCTGGTCGAGTACGTCGACGGCTCGCTCATCGCGCAGCTCTCCAACCCGGACATGCGCGTGCCGATCGCGCACGCGCTCGGCTACCCGGAGCGCATCGCCTCCGGCGCGACGCCGCTCGACCTGACCGCGATGAAGCACCTGTCCTTCGAGCGCCCCGACGAGAAGCGCTTCCCCTGCCTGCGGCTCGCCTATGCCGCGCTCGAGCGCGGCGGCACCGCGCCCGCGGTGCTGAACGCCGCGAACGAGGTTGCCGTGGAGGCCTTCCTGGATTCGCGGCTGCCGTTTACCGGCATCGCGCGGGTCATCGCCGATACCCTGGACACCGTGCCGAGCGGCGCGGCGAGCGCAATGGAGGCGATCATGGCGGCCGACGCCCAGGCGCGGCGGGTCGCCGGCGCCTGCGTCATGAAGGCCGCGGCATGAGCTTCGTGCAGACCGTCGTCGCCTTCATCGTCGCGCTCGGCGTGCTGATCGTCGTGCACGAGTACGGCCACTACATCGTGGCGCGCCTGTGCAACGTGAAGGTGCTGCGCTTCTCCGTCGGCTTCGGGCGCCCGCTCGGCGTGTGGCGCCGCGGCCGCGACCAGACCGAGTGG
>DASSPL010000192.1:0-3498 GCA_035699685.1 Burkholderiales bacterium
ACGTTGCCGAGCGTCACCTGGCCGTCGCCGCCGAGCGCCACGCTCGCGCCGCGGCGCACGGAAAGAATGGTGGTGCCGTGAAACTGTTCCATGGGGGGAAATACCTACGTGGGGGTGGCGCTGCGGGATCTCAAGGCCAAGACTACGAGTCCCAGCGCCGTCATGCAACACACGATCAGCGGTCCCGGCGGCAGGTCGGTGGCGAGCGAGAGCGCGAGACCCACCGCGTAGCCGGCCGCGCCCAGCGCACACGCGACCAGCGTGCGCTTGCGTTGCACGTACATCGTGGCGAGCGCCGGAACGATCAGGGTCGTGAAGACGAGATAGACGCCCACGAGCTGCACCGAAATGGTTACTGCGACGGCGAAAAGGAGATAGAAGGCGATGCGGCCTTGCCAGCGCAGCCACGCGACGAGCACGACGGCGTACACCACGGCGACGTAAGGGAGCAGCGCCGTCTTCACCCACAGGATCTGGCCGATCAGCAGATCCTTCAGATGCTCGGCGCCATGCGCGCTCGTCGCGAGGAGCAGGATCGCCGCGTTTGCCGCCACGATGAAAGTTACGCCGATGACGGCCTCCTGCACCCGGGGCCAGCGCTTGTCGGTCCAGTTGAGAAGCAGCGCGCCGGCGAGCGCGGCCGTCAGCGCCGCGGCCTGCACGGCGAGGCCTTGCGGCTCGAAGCCGAGCCTGTCGGCGACGATCACGCCGAGTCCCGCTATCTGCGCCACGGCGAGGTCGATGAATACGATGCCGCGGTTCAGCACCTGGATGCCGAGCGGCACGTGCGTCGCGGTCACGAGCAGCCCGGCGATGAGGGCCGGCCAGAGGATGTTGAGCTCGCCCATCAGCGCGCCACGGCGAGCAGCCGGGCGATCGTGTCCTCGTAGAGGCCGAAGATGTCCTTCGCGCCCTCCGTGCCGCCGACGGTGTAGGGTACGACGACGGCAGGGATGTTCGCTCGCTCGGCAAGCCATTCCGCCGGCCGCGGATCGTTGTAGGCGGAGCGCACGATCGCCTTCGCCGGCTCGCGCTTCAGACGCTCGAGCAGCCCCGCGAGGTGCGCCGTGCTCGGCGGGATGCCGGGCTTGGGCTCGAGGCTGCCGGCCTCGCGCATGCCGAGCCATTGCACGAGATAGGAAAGATCCTTGTGGTACAGCACGACGCGAGCGCCCTTGAGCGGCGCCGCCTGCTGCTCCCAGCGCGATACCGCCGCGCTCCAGCGCTGCTGGAAGTCCTTGTCCTTTCCCTGGTAATAGCCGGCCTGCGGGGGATCGAGCGCGGCCATGCGCTCCGCGAGCGCGCTTGCGACTTTCGCGACGTTACGCGGGTCCAGGTGCAGGTGCGGGTTGCCGTCCGGATGGACGTCACCCTGCGCGCGATCGAGGCTTTGCGGCTTTTCGATCAGCGTCGCAACGCTTGCCGCCTCGAAGTACCCGCGCTGGCCGGCCTGGATCCTCGCGTTGCCCGACTGGGTCTGCAGGAGCGGCGCCCAGCCGGCCTCGAGCTGCGCGCCGGTGCAGAACAGGAGGTCCGCGTTTCGCGCCCGGGCGATGAGGCTCGGCCGCGCCTCGACGCGATGCGGGTCCTGCAGCGCGGTCGTCGCGGTGTAGACGTTGACCTTGTCACCGCCGATTTCCTTCGCGAGCGCGCCCCACTCCGGCGTGCACGCGAGAACGTTGAGTGCCGCCTGAACGCTGAGCGGCATCAGCAGCAGTACAAGCAGTGCTCTCATCTCGTCCCCTAGAAAGTATGCGCGCCATGCGCGCCCAGGCTGAAGATGAACTGGAGCAGCGCCTGGTTGTCGGTGACGCCGGCGCGCGATTTGTCCGAGGCGAGCTGCAGGCGGATGCGGCTGAACTCGCTCGGGCTCCAGTCGACCATCACGGTGTTGCGGCTCGGGTTGTGGTCGGTCATGAGCAACGGGAAGTCCGCCGCCGTCGGCCCCGCGCCGCTCGCTACGATGCCGTTGGACATGCTGCCGTGGCTGAGGCGGTCGTAGCGGTATCCGGCGCGCCAGCGCGGCATGAATTCATACACGCCGTGCAGATACCAGCCCGACTGCCGGCTCGAGTAGCCGTCGGTGAAGGCAGCGCCGAAAAGCGGCGCCGCTGCCGCCGTATCGTCGTAGGTGAGCTGTCCGCTCTCCGTGCGGCGGAAATACTCGCCTTGCACCTTGAACGTGCGCGCGTACTTGACCACGAAATCGGCGATCCACATTTTGCTGTCGCCGCTGAAGGACTTCAGCGCATCGAGGTCGGTGAAGGCGCGCTCCTCGGGCGAGGTCTTCAGGTACGAAAGGCCAGCGCGCCACGCCGTATTCGCGCCGACGTCGCCGCCGACATGGCCGAAGAGGCTCCACATGCCGCTGCGATTGCGGTTCGGATCGGTTCCCGGGAAGCTGCGGCCACGGCCGAGCTCGGCGCCCAGCTCGACGAGCAGGTCTGTGGGCGCGACCCACTTGACCTGCACGCCGTCGTCGTTGAGACGCCCGCCGAGAAATGCCTTGTAAGGCAGCGGCGCATCCTGGAAATCCCATGCGTGCTGGTGGATCGAGTTCTGGTAGCCGATGCCGGAGAGAAAGCGGCCGCCTTTCAGCGTGAAGCCGCGGCCGAGTGCCAGCGTCTGCACGAACGCCTCCTCGACCTCGACCTCGTCCTCCGGCGTCAGCGCGACGATCAGCTGGCCGCGGAAATAGGGATCGATGTTGGAGCTGATCACGAGCTCGGATTCGCCGAGGCTGAAGCCGCGCCGCGGCGGACCGACTTCGCCGCCGGAGGGCGCGAAGCCCGTGATCTGGTAGTCGTCCGGATTCTGCGAGCTGCGCGCGGCCGTGCCCTGCAGGATCAGCGAGATGTCGGGGTTCATCGTCCCCGACCTTGGGCCGACTGCGGACTTCTTCTCCAATTCCTCCACGCGGCGCTTGAGGCTTTCGATCTCGCCGCGGGTGTCCTGCGCCTGGACGGTGCCGGTAAAGGCGACGGCCATGGCGCACAGCAAGGTGCGGTACATCGATGGTCTCCTGTTTGCGAACGGATATGCGCCTGGTCGGGCGCGCCAATCACGTCAGGAGAGCAGCGGAGGACCCCGGGACTTAGGTAAGAGCGGTCGCGGCTCCGGCGCGGCCGCAGCCGGAGCTACGGCCCGCGTGTCGCCAAGCGACTGGAACTGCGGTATACGCGCGGCGCCCGACGCGACGCCGAGCACCGTACCGAGCAGATCGTGCGATTCGCACAGCGTGTTCTCTTGCTGGGGCGCACCCGCGACGTGATCGAGCTGATGCGCGAGCGCCGTGTGCTGCGCAAGCAGCAGCGCAACAAAGAGGAATGCCCGCGCGAGTCGCGCGAGCAGGGTGTCAGTTGGACTGGACAGCGTCGGTCAGCCGGTAGAAGACGCCGCTCGGCTCGGTCTTCAGGATGGAGAGCTTGCCGCTGATCACCACCGGCTCCATGGTGTATTTCACCGGCGTCTTGGTCTTCACTTCGACGAACGACTCCG
>DASSPL010000193.1:0-4735 GCA_035699685.1 Burkholderiales bacterium
CGCAAGCGATGGCAGAGGATCGTTGTCTGAACCTCTCTGGAGACCGCGGAAATGAACGCAACCGATATTTCTGCCGTGGCACGCCACCTGTACGAAACGCAAGGCGCGAAGGCAATCGTCGATGTCGCCCGGCGGGCAGCCTCCTGCAGCCGGGACGGTGACGCCGAGCAGGCGAAATTCTGGCAGAGGGTGGAGGCGGTCCTTGTCGATCTACGCGGCCCGCACCAGAGCTAGGGCCGGCCGGACCGGCTAAGCCTTTGTCGAAACACGGGGTCGCTCCTCTGGGCGGGCGGAGAGGAGGGCGCTTAGAATCGGCTGCGAGGAGCAAGCCCCCTGAGTCCATTCGAACTGGTGCAACCCGCGTCGGTGGCCGAGGCCATTTCGGCGCTCAAGGCGGACGGTGATGCGCTGATCCGGCCCATGGCCGGCGGCACGGCGATCATGCTGATGATGAAGGCCGGCGTGCTGCGGCCGACGCGTCTCGTCAGCCTGCGCCGGCTCGGCCTGGAGCGCATCGAGAGCGGGCCGGGCGGCGAGCTGCGCGTCGGCGCCATGGTGACGCTGCGCGCGCTGGAAAAATCTCCCCAGCTGAAAGACTGGCCGGTCATTGCGCGCACGCTGCGCACGCTGTCGAACGTGCGCGTGCGCAACGTGGCCACGGTCGGCGGGGCGCTGGCGCACGGCGATCCGCACATGGACCTGCCGCCGCTCCTGAGCGCGCTCGGCGCGACGGTGACGATCCACGGGCCGAAAGGCGAACGGGCGGCGAAGGTGGAGGAGATCTACGCCGGATACCTCGAGACGACGCTGGCGCCGGGCGAGCTGATCACGCAGGTGCGCATTCCGGCGCTCGGTAACCGCAAGGCAGCCTATCTCAAGTGCACGACCCGCTCGGCGGACGACTGGCCGGCGCTCGGCATGGCCGTGGTGCTCGACGCGCAGAAGGTGAGCCTCTTCCTGAGCGCGGCCACCGACAGGCCGACGCGGCTCACGGCTGCCGAAAAGGTGCTGAGCGGCAAGACGATCACCGACGCGCTGCTCAAGCAGGCGGCCGAGGCGGCGCGCGAAGTGCAGATCGACGGCGACCTGCACGGCTCGGCGGCGTACAAGAAGCATCTCGTGGGCGTGTATCTCAAGAGGGCGATCGATGAAGCGCGCAACGCAGGCCGCTGAGACGCCGCAGGTCGGGCGCTCGGTCCCGCGCCTGGAGTCGTGGCTCAAGGTCACGGGCCGCGCGGAGTACGTGCACAACCTGCGGCTGCCGGGGATGCTCTACGGCAAGATCTTCCGCTCGACGGTCGCGCACGGGCGCATCAAGCGCATCGACGCCAGCGCCGCACGAGCGCTGGCCGGTGTGCATTCGGTGGTCACCGCGGAGGAGGTGAAGAAGATCGTGCCGGAGCCGTTCTACGGGCCGGCGTTCCACGACCAGCCGGTGCTCGCCGTGGACAAGGTGCGCTATGTCGGCGAGCCGGTGGCGGTGGTGCTGGCCTCCGATCCGCACGTTGCCGAGGAGGCGCTGCACCTCATCACCGCCGAATACGAAGAGCTGCCGCCGGTGTTCGACGAGATCGAGGCGATGACCTCGAAGGTGATCGTGCACGACGAGCTGAAGCCGGCGGGCACCTTCCCCGACCTGAAGCACCTCAAGGGCAAGAAGAACACCAACATCGCCATCGACTTCCGCCTGCGCCGCGGCGACCTGGCGAAGGGCATGGCCGCCGCCGAGCGCGTGTTCGAGCACCGCTTCCGCACGCAGCAGGTGATGCACACGCCGCTCGAGCCGCTGGTCTCGGTCGCCGAGTCGACCGAGAGCTCGATCACCCTCCACACCGCGTCGCAGAGCCCGTCGTTCGTGCGCATCGAGATCGCGCGGCTCCTCGGCTGGCCCGAGAACCGGGTGCGGGTGAAGGTGCCGTTCCTCGGCGGGGGGTTCGGGGCCAAGCTCTACATCAAGCTCGAGGCGATGGTCGCGGTGCTCTCGCTCCTCACCAAGCGCCCCGTCAAAGTGACGCTGACCATGGAGGAGCAGTTCTTCACCATCACCAAGCACGCCAGCACCTTCCGCATCAAGACCGGCGTCGGCAAGGACGGCCGCATCGTGGCGCGCGACTGCGAGGTGTGGTGGAACGGCGGCGCGTATGCCGACATCGGCCCGCGCGTGACGCAGAAGTCCGGCTTCACCGCGCCGGGACCCTACGACATCGAGAACGTCTCGATCGATTCCTACGCGCTCTATACCAACCTGCCGCCAGCCGGCGCGCTGCGCGGCTTCGGCATCCCGCAGCTCGTCTGGGCCTACGAGAGCCACACCGACATGGTGGCGCGCGAGCTGGGCATCGATCCGCTCGAGTTCCGCAGGAAGAACCTGCTGCGCGAGGGCCGGCCGCAGGCGACCGGCACGAAGATGCAGGACGCGGCGATCGAGAAGGTCCTCGACAGGGTCGGCGCCCTGATCGACTGGGGCAAGCCGCTCGACCGGGGCACCGGCGTCATCAGGAGGGGAAGAGGCATCGCCATCGGCTTCAAGGCGTGCATCGCGAACACGACGTCGCTCGCCGCGGTCCAGATCAATGCCGACGGCAGCTGCACGGTCTACACGAGCTGCGTCGACATGGGGCAGGGCTCCGACACGGCGATGGCGCAGATCGCCGGCGAGGTGCTGCAGATCCCCACCGAGGAGGTCACCGTCGTCCATTCGGACACCGACGTGACGCCGTTCGACATGGCGACGCTCGGCTCGCGCTCGCTCTTCCACAGCGGCAACGCGGTGAAGCTGGCGGCGCAGGATGCGAAGAGGCAGCTCGACGAGCTGCGCAAGCAGCTCGGCCTGCCGGCCGATTGCCCGGTCGCCGACGTGTTCAGGAAGAAATACGGCATGCGCGCCGGCTCGGTCATGGGCGCCGGCAACTTCATCCCGCCCTACACGCCGCCGGACGAGAACGGGCAGACGGAGAACGCGACGCCGTTCTGGATGGTCGGCGCGACCGGCGTCGAGGTGGAAGTCGACACCGAGACCGGGCGGGTCAAGGTCACCCGGATGGTGAATGTCGCCGATGTGGGGACGCCCATAAACCCCAGGATCGTCGAGACGCAGCTCTCCGGCGCGGCGATCATGCAGCTCGGCTTCACGCTGTTCGAGAAGATGCTGTTCGACGGCGAGGGGCAGCTCAGGAACGCCTCGCTCGCGGAGTACAAGATCCCGGGCTTCCTCGACCTGCCGCCCGACATGGTCAACGAGGCGGTAGTCGCCGAGCAGCGCACCGGCCCGTTCGGCGCCAAAGGGGTCGGCGAGACCGCGACCTTCGGCGTGTCGCCGGCGATCGCCAACGCGGTGCACGATGCGGTGGGCGTGCGCATTACCGAGCTTCCGCTTAACCCGGAAGCGGTGTTCGAGGCACTGAACAAATGAGACGCACGGTCCAGTTCACCTTGAACGGCCAGCGCGTCGAGGCTCAGGTCGCGCCGCACGAGACGCTGGTCGAGACCCTGCGCGACCTCGGCTACTACGGCGCGCGCGAGAGCTGCGGCCAGGGCTTGTGCGGCTGCTGCACCGTGCTCGTGAATGGCACGGCGGTTTCGGGTTGCCTCTACCTCGGCCAGCTCGCCGAGGGCGCGCAAGTCCAGACGGTGGAAGAGGGCGGCGAGCTGGATGCCGTGCAGCAGGCGTTCGTCGAGCGCTCGGCGTTCCAGTGCGGCTTCTGCACGCCCGGCTTCGTGCTCATGACGCGCCAGCTGCTGGACGAGCATCCCGACCCGACCGAGGACCAGATCCGGCACTACCTGTCGGGCAATCTCTGCCGCTGCGCGGCGTATCCGGAAATCATCGAGGCGGTGAAGCTCGCCGCGACAAAGAGGAGAAAAGCATGAAGTGGCTGATCAGCCTGTTCGCCGTGCTGTGCACGGCAGCCGGCGCGCAGGACTATCCGAGCAAGCCGATCCGCATCCTGGTGCCGTTCGCGCCGGGCGGCGCGGTCGACACCAGCACGCGCATCCTCACGCAGAAGATGCAGGAGCGGCTCAGCTGGAACTTCGTCGTCGAGAACCGCCCGGGCGGCAACGGCTTCATCGCCACCACCGCGGTGGCCAAATCGCCCGCCGACGGCTACACGCTGCTCATGGCGCACACCGGCGAATTCGCCGTCAACCCCGCGCTGTTCAGCAACGTGCCGTACGAGCTGGAGAAGGATTTCGTGCCGATCACCATGGTGAGCGATGCTCCCATGCTGTACCTCGCGAAGAGCGCGGCGTCCTTCAATACCTTTCAGGAGCTGGTGGCGGCGGCGAAGGCCAAGCCCGGCGGTGTCACCTTCTCGTCTCCGGGCAACGGCAGCATCAACCACCTCGCCGCCGAGTGGCTGGCGCACGCCGCGGGCGTCAAGCTGCAGCACATCCCTTACAAGGGCGGCGCGCCGGCCGCCGCGGCCGTCGCGTCCGGCGACGTCGACTTCGGCGTGATGGCGGTGCCGGGCGCGACCCCGCACATGAAGTCGGGCCGCGGCAAGGTGATCGGCATCACCACGCAGCGCAAGTCGCCGCTGAACGCGTCGTGGGCGACGCCGAAGGATGCGGGCCTCGACGTCGACGCGTCGATCTGGGTCGGCCTGTTCGCGCCGAAAGGCACCCCGCAGGCGGTAGTCGACAAGCTGAACGCCGAAGTGCGCAAGTCGCTCGCCGACCCGGACCTGCAGAAGCGCTTCGTCGAGTCGGGCGGCGCCGAGGCCGTCGGCATGTC
>DASSPL010000194.1:0-9726 GCA_035699685.1 Burkholderiales bacterium
ATGATCGAGATCTTGTGCACCGGGTCGGTCCCGGGCAGCGCCATCGCCACCATCGCGTGGCCCATCTCGTGGTGCGCGACGACGCGCCGCTCGAGCTCGTTGAGGACGCGGTTCTTCTTCTCCAGCCCGGCGACCAGGCGCTCGACCGCCTGGGTGAAGTCCTCCAGGGTCACCGCGTCGGCGCCGCGGCGCGTCGCGAGCAGCGCCGCCTCGTTCACGAGGTTCGCGAGGTCGGCGCCGGTGAACCCCGGCGTCATGGCCGCGATCTTCTCGAGGTCGACTTCCGGCGCGAGGCTCGCCTTCTTGGCATGGACGCGCAGGATCGCCAGCCGGCCGATCTTGTCCGGCCGGTCCACGACCACCACGCGGTCGAACCGCCCGGCGCGCAGCAGCGCAGGGTCGAGGATCTCCGGCCGGTTCGTGGCGGCGAGGAGCACGAGGCCCGTGGAAGGATCGAAGCCGTCGAGCTCGACCAGGAGCTGATTGAGCGTCTGCTCCTTCTCGTCGTGGCCGCCCATGGGGTTCGCGCCGCGCGCGCGGCCGAGGGCGTCCAGCTCGTCGATGAAGATGATGGCCGGCGCCTTCGGGCGTGCCTGCTCGAAAAGGTCGCGCACGCGCGCGGCGCCCACGCCGACGAACATCTCCACGAACTCCGAGCCGGAGATGGAGAAGAAGGGCACCTCCGCTTCGCCGGCGACCGCGCGCGCAAGCATCGTCTTTCCGGTGCCCGGGGGCCCGACGAGCAGCACGCCCTTGGGCACGCGCGCGCCGAGGCGGCCGTACTTCTTCGGGTCCTTGAGGAACTCAACCACCTCCTGCAGCTCGCCCTTCGCCTCGTCTACGCCGGCCACGTCGGCGAACTTCACGCCGGTCTGCTTCTCGACGTAGATCTTGGCGCGGCTCTTGCCGATGCTCATGAAGCCCCCGCCGAGCCCGCCCTGGCCGGCCATGCGGCGCGCGAGGAGGTACCACACGCCGAAGAAGACGAGCGCCGGAAGCACCCAGGACAGCAGGTCGCGCAGGAACGTGCTCTCCACCGTGCGCGTGTACTTCACGTCGTACTGCGAGAGCCGCTCGGCGAGGTCCGGCTGGACGAGGTTCGCGACGACGACCGTCTTGCCGTTCTCGGGCTGCTTCAGCTTGCCCGTGATGCGCTGGTCGGAGACCACGACCTCGGCGATGCGCTGCTCGGCGAGCAGCTGCTCGAACTCGCTGTACGGGACCACCTCGATCGTCTGCGCCTGCTGCCACCACTGCTGGAGGAGCAGGATGGCGACCAGGGCGAAGACGAGGTAGGCGACGTTGAATTGGGTGCGCTTTTCCATGGCCCGTATATCGGGGCGCGAGCTGGGTTTTTGAAGCAAGAAACAGGCGGCTTGAATGTTTCATCTGTAGCCCCCATGTCCGCGTTAAGGGCTCTAAACCAAACCTTCATACGGATCAACGAGATGCGATTCGACAAATTCACCACCAAGCTGCAGGAGGCGCTCGCGGAGGCGCAAAGCATGGCGTTGGGGCGCGACCAGCAGTACATCGAGCCCGAGCACCTGATGCTCGCCCTGCTGGGCCAGGAGGACGGCGGCATCGCGGGCCTCCTCAGCAAGGCCGGCGGCAACCTCAACGTGCTGCGCAAAGGGCTCGGCGAAGCGCTGTCGCGCTTTCCCAAGGTCGAAGGTACGCCCGGCGAAATCCACGTGTCGCGCGACCTCGCGCAACTCCTCAACGTCGCCGACAAGGAAGCGCAGAAGCGGGGCGACCAGTACATCGCATCCGAGCTCTTCCTGCTCGCCGCCGCCGCAGACAAGGGCAACCTCGGCCGGCTGCTCAAGGAGGCGGGCGTCGCGCGCAAGGCCATCGAGAAGGCGATCGAGGAGGTCCGCGGCGGCGAGACGGTGACCGACCAGGCCGGCGAATCGCAGCGCCAGGCCCTCGGCAAGTACACGCTGGACCTGACCGATCGCGCGCGCCAGGGCAAGCTCGACCCGGTCATCGGCCGCGACGACGAGATCCGCCGCTGCATCCAGATCCTGCAGCGCCGCACCAAGAACAACCCGGTGCTGATCGGCGAGCCCGGCGTCGGCAAGACCGCGATCGTCGAGGGCCTCGCGCAGCGCATCGTGAACGAGGAAGTGCCGGAGACCCTCAAGGGCAAGCGGCTGCTCGTGCTCGACATGGCCGCGTTGTTGGCGGGAGCCAAGTACCGGGGGGAATTCGAGGAAAGGCTGAAATCGGTCCTGAAGGAGCTCGCGAAGGACGAGGGCCGCACGATCGTCTTCATCGACGAGCTGCACACCATGGTGGGCGCCGGCAAGGCCGAGGGCGCGATCGACGCGGGCAACATGCTCAAGCCCGCGCTCGCGCGCGGCGAGCTGCACTGCATCGGCGCCACCACGCTCGACGAGTACCGCAAGTACGTCGAGAAGGACGCCGCCCTCGAGCGGCGCTTCCAGAAGGTGCTGGTCGGCGAGCCGACGGTCGAGGCGACCATCGCCATCCTGCGCGGCCTGCAGGAGCGCTACGAGCTGCACCACGGCGTCGAGATCACCGACCCGGCGATCGTCGCGGCCGCTGAGCTCTCGCACCGCTACGTCACCGACCGGTTCCTGCCGGACAAGGCGATCGACCTGATCGACGAGGCGGCGGCGCGCATCAAGATGGAGATCGATTCCAAGCCCGAGTCGATGGATCGCCTCGAGCGGCGCCTGATCCAGCTGCGGATCGAACGAGAGGCGGTCCGCAAGGAGAAGGACGAAGCGTCGCAGAAGCGCCTGGGCCTGATCGAGCAGGAGATCGCGCGCCTGGAGAAGGAGTACTCCGACCTCGAGGAAGAGTGGAAGGCCGAGAAGGCGGCGGTGCAGGGCACGCAGCACATCAAGGAAGAGATCGAGAAGCTGCGCCAGCAGATGGACGAGGCCAAGCGCAAGGGCGACTGGCAGAAGATGTCCGAGATCCAGTACGGGCGGCTGCCGCAGCTCGAGGCGCAGCTCAAGCAGGCCGAGACCTCTGAAAAGAAGGGCTCGAAGCCGAAGCTGCTGCGCACGCAGGTCGGCGCCGAGGAGATCGCCGAGGTCGTGTCGCGCGCCACCGGCATCCCGGTGTCGAAGATGATGCAGGGCGAGCGCGACAAGCTGGTCCGCATGGAAGAGAAGCTGCACGAGCGCGTCGTCGGCCAGGACGAGGCGGTGCGGCTCGTGTCGGACGCCATCCGCCGATCGCGCTCGGGCCTAGCCGATCCGAACCGGCCCTACGGCAGCTTCCTGTTCCTGGGACCCACCGGCGTCGGCAAGACCGAGCTCTGCAAGGCGCTCGCCGGATTCCTGTTCGATTCGGAGGAGCACCTGATCCGCATCGACATGTCCGAGTACATGGAGAAGCACTCGGTGTCGCGCCTGATCGGCGCGCCGCCGGGCTATGTCGGCTACGACGAGGGCGGCCAGCTCACCGAGCAGGTGCGGCGCAAGCCGTACTCGGTGATCCTGTTCGACGAGGTGGAGAAGGCGCATCCCGACGTCTTCAACGCGCTGCTCCAGGTGCTGGACGAGGGCCGCATGACCGACGGCCAGGGGCGCACGGTGGATTTCAAGAACACCGTGCTCGTCATGACCTCGAACCTCGGCTCGCAGATGATCCAGAGCATGGCGGGCAGCGACTACCAGGTGGTCAAGCTCGCCGTGATGGGCGAGGTGAAGGCGCAGTTCCGGCCCGAGTTCGTCAACCGCATCGACGAGATCGTCGTGTTCCATGCCCTGGGCGAGGAGCACATCAAGTCGATCGCGCGCATCCAGCTCGCCACGCTCAAGGCGCGCCTCGCGAAGATGGACCACGGCTTCGAGATCTCGGACGCCGCGGTGAGCGAGCTCGCCAAGGTCGGCTTCGACCCGGTCTACGGCGCGCGCCCGCTCAAGCGCGCCATCCAGTCCGAGCTCGAAAACCCGCTCGCGAAGAGCATCCTCGAGGGCCGCTTCGCCCCCAAGGACACCATCTACGTCGACTGGCGCGGCGGCAAGATGACGTTCGAGAAGGCCCCGCGAAAGGCCGCCGCCTAGAGAAATTGGGTGACCGTCACCGGAAAATGGTGACAGTCACCCTTTTTTCTTCCTACTGACCGGCGAGGCGCGCGAGGCTCGCGTACGGCGCGGTGCCGCCGTGGCCGCCGGCGAAGCGCTCGACATCGACGCCGGCGCGCTTCACCGTGTTGATCACCGAGAGGAGCGCGGGGTTGGGCTTGTCCGGGAGCGGCGGCCCGGGCGTCCACACGTCGGTCACGTAGCCGAGCTTGGCGTGCGGCACGTAGGCCATCAGCTGGCCCTTCGCGTGCGGGTTGTCGAACATCATGTAGACCACCACCTGGCGCCCGGAGGAGTCGCGGATGACGTGGCTCTCCGGCACCTCCAGGATCTGCACCTGGCTGAAGTCCATCGGCTTCATGTCCGGGTTGCGGTTCATCGGCGCGGCGAGCACGCGGCGGAAGTGCTCGCGCGCCGGCTGGCCGACGACGAGGATGGCCCCTTCTCCGAGGACGCCGCGCACGCCGCCGGCGTGATCCATGTGGTGGTGCGTCAGCACGAGGTAGCGGATCGGCTTGCCGGGGAAGCGCGCTTTCGCCGCGTTGACCACCCACATCGACTGCGCGTCGGTCACCGGCGCGTCGACCATCACCAGGTGGTCGCTCATCTCGACCAGCAGGCTGTTGTGCGAGCCGCCGACGACGTGATGCACGCCCGGCGCCAGCTCCTGCAGCCGCAGCCCCTGCGAGGCCCGGGTGTCGTAGCTGACGTTGTCGGAATCGAGATACGTGCCGATGAACTGGCGGCGCAGCACCCACTGGTAGGGCACGTTGCCGCTCGCCGGTTTCGCCGCGCCGGCGCGCAGTGCCGCGGGTACCTCGAAGCGCGCCGCGTCGATCGCGGCGTTCGGCCGCACCTCGGTGAACTGCGTCTCCTGCACCACGCGGCCGTTCAGCTCGTAGCGGCGGTTGAAGGCAATCTTGCCGGCGCCGGGAACATCGCGCCAGTCGCCGAGCACCAGGTCGTAGGTGACGTCGCCCCAGATGTTGTCGTAGTCGAGCGTGCGGATGCGCGCCGGCAGGCCGGTCGCCGGGTCGAAGGCGACGGTCATGCCTTCGTAGGTCACGGCCGGGAAGGAACGCCCGGCGGCCGTGAGATCGAGAGCCGGTTGCAGGCGCGCCGGATTCGCGCGCATGCCCGCGAGCAGCGGGCCGATGGCGCCGCGCCGCTGCTCGCGCTGGTGCGTGGCGAGCCGCAGCCCGGACATCGAATGCGCGGGCGGATTCATCTGCTGGTTCTGCGCGTTGCGCCCGTTCGAGTCGATGCCGAGCACGAAGCCGGCGTCGGGCGTGACGATCTCGGTGAACTTGAAGGTGCGCGGGGAGGGGTAGGCGAAGCGGCGCTCGATATCCGTGCGCGTGGTGCGCTTGGCGATGTCCTGCGTGAGCTCCCAGCTCGATTCGTTGGCGAAGCGCATGTCGCCGCCGGGCGTCTCGGATTGCTCCGGCTCCCACTGCTTGGTCGTGCCCTTGACGGCGACGCTCTGCAGGCCGGTCGAGCCGCCGACGGCCTGTGCGGCGCGGTCGACGAGCGCCTGCTCGCGCGTCGGCGGCGGTGTCGATGCGCATGAAACCAGCAAAAGGGTGGACAGCAGGGCGAGCGCGAGCTTCATGGGATCTCCTCCGTGGTGTTGGGAGAGCGAACAGCGCCACTGTGCCACTAATTCCCCGCGGATAAACCGCGGTGCGCGGCCTGGAAATTGCTCGGCGAGCGGCATGGCGACGAAGCGCAACCTCACCCGCGCCGACCGCATCGGCTACGCCGTCGGCGGTATCGCGCTGATTGTCTGGGCATTACGCCGGCCCAGCGCGTTGCGTACCGGCGTCGCTGGCGTCGGCGGCTGGCTCCTCTACCAGGGCTACACCGGCCGCAACCCCCTGTTCAAGCCGCTCGGCATCGAGGTGAACCCGCAGCCCGCGCTGCCGGAAGTCGCCGAGACGCTGGTGGTGGAAGAGGCGATCACGATCTCGACGCCGCGCGCCGACGCCTACGCCTTCTTCGCCCAGACCGACAATCTGCCGGCGATCGGCGAGGCGGACCTGCAGGTGCTGCGCGAGGTGGACGGCGAAGAGCTGGCCTGGCGCGCGACGCGCGACGACAAGCTGATGCACTTCGGCTCCCTGTCGTTCCGCGATGCGCCCGGCGGCCGCGGCACCATCGTCGCGGCGCACCTGGAATACGCGCCGAGCGGCGGCTCCCTCGGCGCCGCGCTCGCGCACCTCATGGGGCGCTCGCCGCAGCGCCTGGTCGGCGACAGCCTGCGCCGCGCGCGCGCGCTGCTCGAGACGGGCGAGGTCGCGACGACGCGCGGGCAACCCACCGGCCACCGTTGATGCGCGCAGTCTGCTGGCACGACAAGCTCGACGTTCGGGTCGAGCAGGTGCCGGATCCGCAAATCATCAACCCGCGCGACGCCATCGTGCGCGTCGGCGCCTCCGCGATCTGCGGCTCCGATCTGCACCTCTACGGCGGCTTCGTGCCCGGCATGGTGAAGGGCGACATCCTCGGCCACGAGTTCATGGGCGAGGTGGTCGAGGTCGGCGCCGCGGTGAAGAACCTGAAGCCCGGCGACCGCGTCGTGGTGCCGTTTCCGATCTCCTGCGGCAACTGCTTCTTCTGCCGCAGGGAGCTCTACTCGCTGTGCGAGAACTCCAACCCCAACGCGTACATGGCGGAGAAGGTGTGGGGCTACTCGCCGTGCGGCATCTACGGCTACTCGCACCTGCTCGGCGGCTACGCCGGCGGCCAGGCCGAGTACGTGCGCGTGCCCTTTGCCGACGTCGGCCCGGTGAAGGTGCCGGGCGGGCTGACCGACGAGCAGGTGCTGTTCCTCTCCGACATCCTGCCGACCGGCTACATGGCGGCGGAGAACTGCGCGATCCAGCGCGGCGACACCGTCGCGGTGTGGGGCTGCGGCCCGGTCGGCCAGTTCGCCATCGCGGCCTGCTACATGCTCGGCGCCGAGCGCGTGATCGCCATCGACCGCTTCGCCGAGCGGCTGCGCCTCGCCGCCACGGTGCTCGGCGCCGATACCATCGACTACACCGAGGACAACGTGCTCGAGGCGCTGAAGGAGCTCACCGGCGGGCGCGGGCCGGACGCGTGCATCGACGCGGTCGGCATGGAGGCGCACGCGCACCACGCCATCGCGTTCGCCTACGACCGCGTGAAGCAGGCCGTGCTGTCGGAGGACCGCCCGATCGCGCTGCGCGAGGCGATCATGGCGTGCCGCAGCGGCGGCACCATCTCGGTGGCCGGCGTGTACGGCGGCCTGATCGACAAGTTTCCCGCCGGCACGCTGATGAACCGCTCGCTCACCATCCGCACCGGGCAGACGCATGTGCAGCGCTACATGCGGCCGCTGCTCGAGCGCATCGAGAAGGGCGAGATCGACCCGACGTTCATCATCACCCACCGCATGCGCCTGGACGAGGCGCCGCAGGCCTATCGCATGTTCCGCGACAAGCAGGACGACTGCATCAAGGTGGTTCTGACCCCCTAGTTGTGGGGCGTGCTGCGGTCGCCGGCGCGGCGCAGCGGATGGCCGCGCTCGATGCTCGCGGTGTCCTCGCGGGCGACGTGGGACTCGACGGCCTGCTTCAGCTTCTCCGCGCTGCGGCGCAGGCGCTGCAGCTCGCGCTCGATGAGCTCGGCGTGCTCGTAGGAGACGCCGTAGACCTCTTGCGCAACGCGCTCGGTGGCGGCCTGCGCGAGGCGCAGGAGCTCGATGAGATCGCTCACCGCGCCGAGCGCGCGGCTGCCGGACTGGGCATCCATGCCGCCAGCATATTCACGCCAGATTGAAGACGAGCAGGGCGGGCGTGCGCCGCCCGGGGCGTCGCTACCGCGCGACGCCGGCCAACGCCGTGAAACCGCTCCCCGGGGCCTGCGCGCGAATGCGCCGGCTGGACTGGTGCAGCTCTTCCCACAGCCCGTCGGTTTCCTTGCGGAACACCATGTCGAGGTCGGCGTTCTGCACCGACCACAGGCCGCGGTCGATCTCGCTCTTCAGCTCGCCGGGACGCCAGCCGACGTAGCCGACGAAGTACCGCGCCTCGTTCGGCGTGGTCTCGATGACGTGGTCGATGGTGTTGGCGCGGAAGGCGAGGTACAGGTTCTTCATCAGGAGCACCGAGCCGGTGCCCGGCGCCGTGTCGGCGCGTACCAGCGCGACCAGCGCGCCGCGCGAGAACGGGCCGCCGTAATAGACCGGGTCGACGACCTTCTTGGACGGCTCGTGCTCCGGAAACAGCGTGCCGAGCGTGCGGCGCGTCGGGCGGTTGAGGATCACGCCCACGTGCCCGCCGTTCGGGGCGGGCGCGGCGATGATCACGGTCTGGCGGTAGTCGGCGTCACGGAATGCGGGATGCGCAACCAGGATCACGGCGTCTTCCTGGGCGAACGCGGGCGCCGCCAGCACGGCAGCCACAACAAGGAGCACGCGCAAAAGGGCTGTCATGGGACGAGTATAGCGGCTACAAACGTCGGCGGGTCGCGGGAAGTGCGCGCGCCGCGCGCCAGCGCGACGAGCTCGTCCCACATACCGGCGGTATCTTTCCTGAAGACGAGCGCCGGTGTGGCACGCATCACATACCAGCTGCCGCCGTCGATCTCCGCCTCCAGCTGGCGAGGCGCCCAGCCGGAGAAACCGGAAAAAAGCCGCGTGCTCGGGCTCGGCTGGGCGAGCAGCGCCTCGAGGTTCTTCGGGTGCATGCTGAGATAAACCTGCGGCAGCATGCTGAAGGCGGCCTCCTGCGGCGGCGAATCCGAGGCGAACAGCGCGACGACGATCTGCTGCATGACCGGGCCGCCGGCGTACAGCGGCTCGGGCCAGTTCGGCAGCCGGCGCTCGCCCGGGCGGTTCAGGATGACGCCGATCGCGCCGCCTTCCGGCGTGTGCGTGACGAGCACCACCGTCTGGACGAAATTGGGATCGCGCAGCGCCGGCCTGGCGACGAGCAGCACCGAATTGGGCTGAGCCAGGACCTCACCGGCCAGCACGGCGAGCGCAAAGGCGAGCCAGCGCCTCATCCGCCGATTATGCGTGCTTGCGCGCCTCCCGGCGAGGCAGGAAAAACCACAGCGCCGCGAAGACCGTCACCACCGCCGCCCCGATGGCGATGGCGACGGTGTCGTTGCGGATGATGAGGCTCGAGACGATGTAGGCGTCGATCCCGATCGCCAGGGCGAGCGGCAGCATGCCGGCGAGGACCAGGTTCGATCCGATCCAGATGAACCGCTCGCTCACTTCGCGCGGCTCGGCCTGGCGATGCAGCGCGGCCGGGGTCATCACCAGCGCCATCGACAGCACGGTCAGCGCGATAGCGATGAGATGCAGCACCTGCTCGGGATGCGACAGCCGCTCGGCGAACCCCTGGTTGAAGACGGCGATCAGCTGGAAGCCGAACAGCGCCTGGACGCCGGGCAGCACCATGCGGCACTCCTCGAGGACATGTCCCGCCGCCGACTCGAGCGAGATGTCTTCCTTCCTGCCGGTGCCTTGCGGCTTGAGAAACGGCATCTAGTCCTTCCGGATCAGGCTGCGAAAAGTGATCGAGTAGCGCAGCTCGCGCGTCGCCGCGATGCTGTGCTGCCAGCGCCAGCGCGCCGGCCCGTTCATTTGATACGCGGAGCGCGGCGCAAGTTCGAGCTCGAGCGG
>DASSPL010000195.1:0-2042 GCA_035699685.1 Burkholderiales bacterium
TCTTCGGCACCCAGGCGAGCCGCTTCAACGACGACGGCGTGACGGCGCTCTACCAGGCGATCGCCGCGCGCCTCGGCGAGCACGGCCTGAAGCTCGAGCGCGGCCGCCTGCCCGCCGTGACCACCAAGGCATCGACCCGGCAGCACGCCATCGTGCCGGCCGACCGCGTGCGTTACCTGGCGGATATCGCCACCACGGTGCGCGATTACCACCGGCAGGCCCAGGAGCAATCGCGCATCGCCCGCGAGCGCCAGGCGCTGCGCACGGCGAAGGCGCTCTTCGAGCAGTCCGGAAAGGCCGTCGGCGAATTCGACTCGCTGATCGCCGCCAAGGACGGGGAGCTCGCGCCCGCCACCCGCAAGCAGCTGGAGATGTGGCCCAAGACCGTCGAGCTCTACGGGCGCGACGAGTACGTGGTGAAGATCCGCGACAAGGAGATCCGCACGCGCCTGGTCCACGAGACGCTCTCCGGCTCCCACGTGCGCAAGGTCGCGCTGCCGCGCTTCGTGGACGAGGGCGAGATCGTGCGCTTCCTCATGCGCGAGAACCTGCCGGGCTCGTTCCCCTTCACGGCCGGCGTGTTCGCCTTCAAGCGCGAGGCCGAGGACCCCACGCGCATGTTCGCGGGCGAGGGCGACGCCTTCCGCACCAACCGCCGCTTCAAGCGGGTCTCCGAGGGCATGCCGGCGGTGCGCCTGTCCACGGCGTTCGACTCGGTGACGCTCTACGGCTTCGATCCGGATCCGCGCCCCGACATCTACGGCAAGGTCGGCAACTCCGGGGTGTCGATCGCCACCCTCGACGACATGAAGGTGCTCTACGACGGCTTCGACCTGTGCTCGCCGACCACGTCGGTCTCGATGACCATCAACGGGCCGGCGCCGATGATCCTCGCGATGTTCTTCAACACCGCGATCGACCAGCAGCTCGCCAAGTTCGAGCGCGACAACGGCCGCGAGCCGACCGCGGACGAGTCCCAGAAGATCCGCGAGTGGGCACTGTCGACGGTGCGCGGTACGGTTCAGGCCGACATCCTCAAGGAGGACCAGGGGCAGAACACCTGCATCTTCTCCACCGAGTTCGCGCTCAAGGTGATGGGCGACATCCAGGAATACTTCGTGCACCACAAGGTGCAGAACTTCTACTCCGTGTCGATCTCCGGCTACCACATCGCGGAGGCCGGCGCGAACCCCATCAGCCAGCTCGCCTTCACGCTCGCCAACGGCTTCACGTTCGTGGAGGCGTATCTCGCGCGCGGCATGCACATCGACGACTTCGCGCAGAACCTGTCGTTCTTCTTCTCCTTCGGCATGGATCCGGAGTACAGCGTGCTCGGCCGCGTGGCGCGACGCATCTGGGCGGTGGCGATGAAGAACCGCTACGGCGCCAACGAGCGCAGCCAGAAGCTCAAGTTCCACGGGCAGACGTCGGGCCGCAGCCTTCACGCGCAGGAGATGGCGTTCAACGACATCCGCACCACGCTGCAGGCGCTCACCGCCATCTACGACAACGCCAACAGCCTGCACACCAACGCCTACGACGAGGCGATCACCACGCCTACCGAGGAGTCGGTGCGCCGCGCCATGGCGATCCAGCTCATCATCAACCGCGAATGGGGCCTGGCGAAGAACGAGAACCCGAACCAGGGAGCATTCATCATCGACGAACTTACCGACCTGGTGGAAGAGGCGGTGCTCAAGGAGTTCGAGGCGATCGCGAGCCGCGGCGGCGTGCTGGGCGCGATGGAGACCGGCTACCAGCGCGGCAAGATCCAGGAAGAGAGCCTCCACTACGAGCACAAGAAGCACGACGGCTCGTACCCGATCGTCGGCGTGAACACCTTCCGCAATCCCCACGGCGACGCGGTGCCGCAGAAGATCGAGCTGGCGCGCTCCTCCGAGGAAGAGAAGCAGAGCCAGTTGAAGCGCCTCGCCGATTTCCAGGCGCGCCACGCCGCCGAGGCGCCCGCGATGCTCGAGCGCCTGCGCCAGGCGGTCATCGCCGACGCCAACGTCTTCGAGGTGCTGATGGATGCCGTGCGC
>DASSPL010000196.1:0-13699 GCA_035699685.1 Burkholderiales bacterium
AAGGACATCATCCTGACCGGCGACGACTCCGTGAACGCCGAGCGCGCCCTCGCGCTCGGCATCGTCAGCCGCGTCGTCGAGCCGGGCGAGCACCTCGCCGCCGCGCTGCGCATCGCCAGGAACATCGCGGTCATCGACCCCGATCTCGTGCGCGCCACCAAGAAGGCGCTCAACCGGACCTACGAGATCCAGGGCATGCGCGCCGCGCTGGACGAGGCGCTCGACATCGACCACGCAATCGAATCGGCGGGCTCGCCGGACAAGAAGCGCTTCATGGACCTGGCGCGCGCCGAGGGCCTCAAGGCTGCGCTGGCCTGGCGTGAGGCGCGCTTCAATAAACCTTAGGCGGCCGCCGGCGCCGGCTGCCGGCGGATGAAGATCGAGAGCACCGCGGCGACCACGGCGAGCGCTAGCGACAGGATCCAAAGGCCGTTGTAGCTCCGCGTCGCGTCGAACAGCACGCCGCCGCCGATCGCGCCGGCCGCGGCGCCGAGCTGGTGCGCCATGGCGATGAGGCCCATGGCGAAGCCCATGACGCGCAGCCCGAGATGGCTCGCGACGAGGCTGGCGGTGACCGGCGCGGTCGCATAGTCGAAGAGTCCGTACAACCCGGAGAACGCGAACAGCATCGCGGTGTTGTCGGTGATCGCGAGCAGCATGATGAAGGTCAGCGCCCGCAGGAGATAGATGCCCGCCAGGAGCAGGATGCGATCCATGCGGTCGGCGAGCCAGCCGGCGAGCAGGATGCCGGCGAGGTTGAGCACCGAAAGGAAGCCGAACGCGTTCGCCGAGGTGACCGGCGAGAAGCCGCACAGCGTGGCGTACGGCACGAAGTGCGTCTCGATGACGCCGATGGTGGTGAAGCCGCAGAGAAAGAAGCCCCAGAAAAGCAGATGGAACACCGGGCTCTTCAACAGATAGCCGAAGTCCGCGCCCATGCCCGGCCGCGGCCCGCTCTGCGCGGGCCGGTCGGCGACGCGCAGCGCGCGGTAGGCGATCGGCGCGAAGACCAGCGCGGCGATGCCGGACACGATGAACAGGCCGCGCCACCCGAAGCCGGCGAGGAGCAGCGCCGCGAGCGGGATCAGCGTCATCTGGCCGGCCGGGCCGCCCGCCGCCGAGATGCCGAGCGCGAGGCCACGCCGCTCGACGAAGAAGCGCGCGATCGCCGCGGCCACCACGGATTGCGAAGCAAGGCCGAAGCCGGCGCCGGCGAAAGCCCCGTAGGCCAGCACGTATTGCCAGCGCGCGGCGGAGAGCCCGGTGCCGAGCATGCCGATGCCGAGGCATGCCAGGCCTACGGCGACGAGGTTCCGCGGGCCGTAGCGATCGACCAGCATGCCGCCGAAGAGGTTGCCGGCGGCCATGGCGATGAGCGCAACCGTCGCTCCGCTCGACAGCATGCTGCGCGACCAGGCAAGTTCGCCCTCCATGCCGGTCATGGTGAGCTGCAGCAGGTTGCGGTAGGCGAACGACAGCGCGAGCGCGACGCACCCGACGGCGACTACGGTCCAGCCCGCTCTGCTTTCAGCCAACGTTCAGCGCCCGCGCCGGATGAACTCCAGCACCTCGCGGCCGAGCGCGTCGTCCGCGGTGTTGAACTGGTAGACCATCGATAGGTGGTTGTGCTTCTCCATGCGCGTGAAGCGCGAGCAGGCGCGGTCGCGCTCGCACAGGGCGGCAAAGAGCATCGCGCCCTGGGTGTCGAGATCCGGGTTGTCGTACTCAGAGACCACCACGAAGGTCGGCAGCGGCGCCGCGCCCTTCACGTGCGTGATCGGCGAGCGCGCCGGGTACTGCGAGCGATCGGTGCCGAAGTACGCCTGGAAGTTCTTCAGGTTCGGATCCGACGGGTGCGGGTCGAAGTGATAGCGCCCGCTCATCAGCACCACTCCCGCGACGCCGTGCCCCGGCGCCGGCTGCAGCTCCTTCAGATACACGTAGGTGGCGACATGCGTCGCGCCGGCAGAGTGGCCGATCAGGTAGATGCGGTTCGGATCGCCACCGAAGCGCGCGGCGTTTTCCTTCAGCCAGCGCACCAGCGTGCCGACGTCCTGCGAAGCTGCCGGCCATTGCGCGGCGGGCGCGAGCCGATAGGTGGCGTTCACGCCGAGCATGCCCTGGCGTGCGAAGTACATCGGCACGTTGCCGTAGACCTCCGCGTTCACGTCCCGATCACCGCGCACGTACGCGCCGCCGTGCAGGAAGACCACGACGGGGGCGTTCTTGAGGCCCTCGGCTTTGAAGACGTCCGCCCTGTGGCGAGCATCGGATCCATAGGCGATGTCGCGCTGCACCGTCACGCCGTGCTTTGGCGCGACCGCGAGGAGCGGCGTGTAGACCTCCAGCGTCTTCTCGATGTTGCCGAGGATGTTCTTGCCCCATCCGGGGCCGACCTCGGCGAGCCGCTGCTGGACGTGCGCCGGCATGTTCGACACCTGCGCGAACGCCGGCGTCGCGGCCAGCAGGAGGGCGAGGAGCTTCAAGCGAGGTGCCTCTTGAAGAACGCGACGGTGCGATCCCACGACAGCTTCGCCGCCGCCTCGTCGTAGCGCGGCGTGGAGTTGTTGTGGAAGCCGTGCTGCGTGCCCTTGTACATCTGGATCTCGTAACGCACGCCGGCCTTCTTCAGCTCCTGCTCATAGGCGGGGTACGTCTCGTTCACGCGCGCATCGTTCTCCGCCAGGTGCACGAGCAGCGGCGCCTTGATCTTCGGCGCCTCGCCGGCCGCGGCGGCCACTCCGTAGTACGGCGCGCCGGCCTGCAGATCGGCGCCGAGCGTGGCGGCGAGCCAGTTGGTCGTGCCGCCGCCCCAGCAGAAGCCGGTGGCGCCAAGCTTCCCGGTGGATAGATTGTGGGTTTTCAAGAACCGGGCGCCGTTGAGCATGTCGGTGCGCAGCTTGGCCTGGTCAAGCTTCGCCTGCATCGCGCGGCCGTCGTCGTCGTTGCCCGGGTAGCCGCCGAGCGGCGACAACCCGTCGGGCGCGAGCGCGAGGAACCCGGCGACCGCCGCGCGGCGCGCGACGTCCTCGATGTAGGGGTTGAGGCCGCGGTTCTCGTGGATTACCAATACCGCCGGGAACGGGCCGTTGCCCGCCGGCTGCACCAGATAGCCGCGGATCTTGTCCGCGTTGCCGCCCGGCGAAGGATAGGTCACGTAC
This sequence comes from Burkholderiales bacterium, assembly GCA_035699685.1. Lineage (GTDB taxonomy): Bacteria > Pseudomonadota > Gammaproteobacteria > Burkholderiales > SG8-39 > SCGC-AG-212-J23. The sequence continues at coordinate 3,162 of DASSPL010000196.1, forward strand.
TGCGCCTTGAGGCGCGAGTCGGTGAAGGAGATCGTCTGCGCGCGCGCGTAGTTCGGCAGCAGCGAGATCGCGAAGCCGAGCGCGCCCAGCGCTCCGGCCCGCTTCAGGAACTCGCGCCGATCGATGCGGCCGTGGCAATACTCGTCGTAGAGGGTGAATACCTGCTGGTCGATCTCGACCTGCGTGAGCGTGGTCATGGCTTCTCCGTGGTGGGGGCGCGCCGCATATCATATAAGAGCAATGCAGACCGCAAGCGCGCTCAAGATCCTCAACGAGGTGTTCGGTTATCCGGCGTTCCGCGGGCACCAGGCGGAGGCGATCGACCACGTCGCGGCCGGCGGGGATGCGCTGGTCGTGATGCCGACGGGAAGCGGCAAGTCACTGTGCTACCAGATCCCGGCTCTGATGCGCGACGGCGCCGGCGTGATCGTTTCGCCGCTCATCGCCTTGATGCAGGACCAGGTGGCGGCGCTCGCCGAGCTGGGCGTGCGCGCCGCGTTCCTCAATTCGACGCTGACCGCGGCGCAGGCCGGCGCGATCGAGGGCCAGGTGCGCCGCGGCGAGCTCGACCTCGTCTATGTGGCGCCGGAACGCCTGCTGACCGCGCGCTGCCTCGACCTCCTCGCGGCAAGCCGCCTCGCCCTCATCGCCATCGACGAGGCGCACTGCGTGTCGCAATGGGGGCACGACTTTCGCGCCGAGTATCTCCAGCTCTCGATCCTGCGCGAGCGCTTCCCCGGCGTGCCGCGCATCGCGCTGACCGCGACCGCCGACGCGCAGACTCGTGCCGAGATCGTGCAGCAGCTCGGGCTCGGCGAGGCCCGCGTCTTCATCTCGAGCTTCGACCGGCCGAACATCCGCTACCGCATCGTCGAAAAGGAAGAAGCGCGCAGCCAGCTGGTCGATTTCATCCGCGGCGAGCACGCCGGCGAATCCGGCATCGTCTATTGCCTGTCGCGCCGCAAGACCGAGGAGACCGCCGCCTTCCTCGAGTCGAAGGACGTCGCGGCGCTCGCCTATCACGCCGGAATGGACGCCGAGACCCGCCGCCGCCATCAGGAGCGCTTCCAGCGCGAGGACGGCATCGTCATGGTGGCGACCATCGCCTTCGGCATGGGTATCGACAAGCCGGACGTGCGCTTCGTCGCCCATCTCGATTTGCCGAAGAGCGTCGAAGGCTATTACCAGGAAACCGGCCGCGCCGGGCGCGACGGCCTGCCGGCGGACGCCTGGATGGCGTACGGCCTGCAGGACGTGGTGCAGCTTCGCCGCATGATCGACGAATCGCCCGCCGGCGAGGCGCAGAAGCGCATCCAGGCGTCGAAGCTCGACGCGATGCTCGGCCTTTGCGAGACCGCCGGCTGCCGTCGCAGCCGGCTGCTTGCCTATTTCGGCGAGACGGCGGGCCCCTGCGGCAACTGCGACACCTGCCTCGACCCGCCCGAGACCTTCGACGGCACGGTGGCTGCGCAGCAGCTCCTGTCGTGCGTCTATCGTACCGGCCAGCGCTTCGGCGCCCTGCACGTGATCGACGTTCTACGCGGCGAGGCGACCGACAAGGTGACCCAGCACGGCCACGAAGCGCTCAGCACGTTCGGCATCGGCCGCGAACGCAGCGTGCGCGAGTGGCGTGCCATTGCGCGCCAGTGCGTCGCCCTCGGCGTGCTCGAGGTCGACCATGATTCGTATGGCGCGCTCAAGCTCACCGCCGGGAGCCGCGCGGTATTGAAGGGGGAGCGCGACGTGACCCTGCGCGCGTGGCGCGAGGCGCGCAAGAGCCGGCGGCGGGCCGCCGCGGCCACGGGGGATCTTCCGGTCGCGGCGCAGCCACTGTTCGAGCGCCTGCGCGCCTGGCGCGTGGAGGCCGCGCGGCGCCACGGCGTGCCGGCCTATGTAATCTTCCATGACGCGACGCTGCGCGAGGTGGCGCGCGCGCGCCCGCAGTCGATGGAAGCGCTGCGCGGGATTTCAGGCATCGGGGCGAAGAAGCTCGAGGCCTACGGAGCGGACATCATCAATCTTGTAGAGGAGGCAGGCTGAACCATGCGTGCGTTGCTCTTTTTGCTGCTGCTCGTCGCGGGCCTCGCCAATGCCCAGCAGTGGCCGGCGAAGCAGGTGCGCTTCGTCGTGCCCTTCGCCCCCGGCGGCACCACCGACATCCTGGCGCGCCTCCTCGGGCAGCAGCTGTCCGAGTCGTTCGGCCAGCCCTTCGTCATCGACAACCGCGCGGGTGCCGGCGGCAACATCGGCGCCGCCGAAGTGGCCAAGGCCGCGCCGGACGGCTACACCATCATGATGGGCACGCCGGGCACGCAGGCGATCAACCAGTTCATCTACACGAAGATGCCGTACAACACGGAGAAGGACTTCGCGCCCGTGTCGTTCGTCGCGCGCGTGCCGAACGTGCTGGTCGTCCACCCCTCGGTGCCCGCGAAGTCGCTCCAGGAACTGGTCAGCCATGCGCGGGCGAACCCGAACAAGCTCAATTCCGCCTCGCCCGGCGCCGGCACGACCGGGCATCTCTCGCTCGAGCTCTTCAAGAAGCTGACCGGCGTGCAGATCCAGCACGTGCCGTACAAGGGCAGCGGCCCTGCGCTCAACGACCTGATCGGCGGCCAGGTGCACATGACGATCGACAACCTGCCCTCCGCGCTGCCGCACATCCAGTCCGGCAAGCTCGTCGCGCTCGGCGTCACCACCGACCAGAAGGTCGCCGTGCTGCCCGAGGTGCCCACGGTGGCGAGCGTGGTGCCGGGCTACGAAGCGTCCTCGTGGTTCGTCGTCATGGCACCTGCCGGCACGCCCGAGCCGATCGTCACGCGCCTCTCAGGTGAGATCGACAAGATCCTGAAGAAGCCCGCGGTGCTCGAGCGCATGAAGCAGCTCGGCGCCGACCCGGTGGGCGGGACGCCGCAGCAGCTCGCCAAGCACCTCGCGTCGGAAACGAACAAGTGGCGCGAGGTGGCGCGCCTGTCAGGCGCCAAGCTCGATTAGGCTCGCCGGCACGTGGCGCCAGGGCAGGCGGGAGAGATCGGCCATCGCCGGGCCGATGGTGTCGACGTCGATGATCCGTTCAACGAGCGGCGCAAAGGCGGCGCGGAAATGGTTCTTTGCTTTTGCGCACACCAGTTTCATCTGCGGAATCTCGATCCCATGGAGCCGGAAATACTCGACATCGTTCGGCGCCTGGCACGAGCTCGTGACGATGATGCGCAGCTCGCCCGCCCGCAGCACCGCCGTGCGACCGAGATTCACCTCGAGCGCCTCCTCCATCGGTCCGGCGTTGCGGAAGCGGCCGTCGGTGACGCGCTCCACTTCCACCTGAAGCGCCACCGGCGGGCCCCACACCGCCGATAGCCGCGCGCCGAGCTTCACCTCCATCCGCTCCCCCGGCCGGCAGCGCGCCGCGAGATCCGGATCCCAGAAGAACGCGAACACGCTCGGCTGGCGCACGCCGTGGTCGATGAGCGCACGCAGCAGTCCCGTCGTGTCGCCGACGCCTCCCGACAGCGGGTTGTCGGAAGGTTCGACGATCGCCACCGGTTTACCCCCCACCCGGAGATCGTTGAGCGCCGACGCGGGGGAAGGCAGGCGAACCGCGAAGCGCGCGCGCCGGCGGTACATCTCCCGCGCCAGCTCCTCGGCCAGCGCCTCCGCTCCTTCGCCCTCCGTGGTCACCGCGACCGAGGCGCCAGCGCACGGAGTGTCGGCGTAGGCGAAGCCGCCGAAGGGTGTCGCATCCAGCGCCTTCGCCCGCGCGGCCAGCGCTTCCATCTCGGCCATCGGACCGTCGGCCGTGCGCATGTTGAAGCTCGGCAGCACGGCGCCCACTTTGGCGATCGCCACTACTGGCTGTTTTGCTTGAATGAGAAGCTGCAAAGCCTTCAGGCCGGTCTCGTACATGTCGACGTGCGGGTGGGTCTTGTAGCCGACGAGGACATTGACGAGGTTGGCGATCGCCGGATCGAGGTTGGCGTGCAGGTCGAAGCTCACGGCGATACGCTTGTCACGCATCGCGCCCCGCACGTCGGTGAGGAGCGCGAGGTCGGCCGCAACACTTTCGGTGCCGAGGAGCGCGCCGTGCAGCGAGAGGTATACCGCGTCGGCGCCGGCCTCGCGCACGCCGTCGACGATCTCGCGGCAGATGGCATCGAGGCTCGCCTGCTCCACCGGGCCGCCTGGCGGCGCCGCGGCGCAGCGGAGCCAAATCGGGGTCAGAGCCCGATTAGCTGCGAAGAAATCGACAGCGGCGCCGATCTCCGTGCGCGTGCCGCGATAGAACGCCGGCACCGCCTCGCCCTCGTACCACTCGCGATTGCGAAACTCGGCGAGCGTGGTCGGCACCGGCGTGAACGAGTTGCCTTCGTGCCACAGGCGACAGACGGCGATGCGCTGCATCAGGGTCGCCATGCTGCCATAATCCGCCGTCCACTCTGGGAGGAGGGCCCGATGAAGACCGTCATCAAGAGCGTGCTGCTCGCCTGCGCGCTCGTCACCTTGAGCGCTATCGCACAACAGCGCCAGCCCATCAAGCTCGGCGCCATGATCCCGATCACCGGCGGCGGCGCGACGGTCGGCGAATCCGCGCAGATCGCGGTCGAGCTCGCCGTGCGCAACATCAACGCCGCGGGCGGCATCGCCGGAAGGCCGGTGCAGCTCGTGATCGCCGACTACCAGACCGACGCCACCGCCGGCGTGAGCGAGGCGAAGCGCCTGGTGCACCAGGAGAAGGTCGACATCATGGTCGGGCCGACGTACAGCCAGGTCACGCTCGCCGTGCTGCCGATCCTGAACGAAGCGAAGATCGCCACCGTAAACGTGAGCGGCTCCGAGAAGCTCACGCCCGAGGTCGGCCCGTACGCCTTCAGCATGCTGGCCAACGCCGAGGCGCAGTCGAAGCTGATGGTCGACTACGCCATCCGCAACATGAAGATCCAGTCGGCCGCGATCCTGACCGACGTCGGCGCTCAGGCGAAGACCGCGGTCGAGGCGATGAAGGCCGAGCTCGCCGCGCGCAAGATCAGGCTGGCCGGCACGCAGGAGTACCAGTACCGGCAGACCGACATGACACCGCAGCTCCTCACGCTGCGCCGCGCGAACCCCGACGTGATCCTGCTCTTCACCAGCAACGGCGAGGACACCGGCAACATGGTGAAGAGCCTCAACGAGCTGGGCTGGAACATCAAGGTGGTCGGCAGCTTCGGCGCCACGTTCTCGGGTCCGGCGATCAAGATCGCCGGCAAGGACGCCTACAAGAACCTCGTCGCGGTCAACTACCGCGGCTTCAGCTACTGCGCGAAGGATCCGGCTTCCCGGGGCTTCGAGGAGTGGATCGGCCAGGTGAAAGCGCACAAGCCGGCCGCGTTCGACCGCCAGCCGCTTTCGTACCTCTCGCTCTGGTACGACGCCGTCTATGTGATGAAGGCGGCCGTCGAGGGCAGCGGCGGCAAGACCGACGGGCCGACGATCGCAGCGTGGCTCGAGCGCAACTCGGGCTCGTTCAAGGGCGTCAACAGCGGCCTGACGGCGAGCAAGCAGACGCACTTCCTCGTCGGCCAGGGCGCGCTGACGATCGTCTATCCGGACCGCACCCGGCCGGGCGGGCTGCTGGAGCGCGTCGACTGCAACTAAGGGCGTGGATGAGCTGATCATCATCCTGGTGAGGGGCATAGGGCTGGGAGCGGTCTATGCCCTCGTCGCCATCAGCTTCAACGTCGTCCACAACTCGAGCGGCATCCTCAACTTCGCCCAGGGCAACATGCTGGTGCTGGGCGGACTGTTCGGCTTCTTCACGCTCACGCAGGAGCCCGGCGTGGCGAGCTGGCTAGTGCTGCTGCCGGCGGCGGCGCTTCTCTACGCCGCGGTGCTCGCCGGGCAGGGCTGGATCACGCTCCTGCCGCTGCGCTCCTCGGTCGAGCAGCATTCGTGGCTCATCACCACGCTCGCGGTGTCGGTGATCATCGGCGCGGTGATCCTCATCGCGCAGGGGCCGTTCGCGCTGAACGTGAAGTCTCCGTTCCCGAGCTTCGCGCTCCTCGGCACGCGCACGCCGGCGCCGTATGCCGGGGCCGTGCTTCTCGCGCTCGCCTGGTGCGCGGCGCTGCACTGGTTCCACACCCGCACGACCACCGGGCTCGCCATGAGCGCGATTGCGCAGGACCTGGAGGCGGCGCGCGCGGTCGGCATCCGCGTGCGGCGGCTGCAGATCTACGCCTTCGGCATCAGCGGCGCGATCGTCGGCTCGGCCGGCTTCGTCGCCGCGCCGGTGATGTCGATCTCGGCCGACTCCGGCATCATCTACGTCGTCAACGGCTTCATCGCCGCGGTGATCGGCGGCCTGGGCAGCAACGCCGGCGCGCTCGTCGGCGGCGCGCTGGTCGGCGTCGCCTCCATGTGGGCGGCGTTCGAGTTCGGCGGACAGTTCCAGAACGCCGTCTCGCTCGCCATCCTGATCGGCGTGCTCATGCTGCGCCCTCAGGGCCTTTTCGGCCGCACGGCCGCCCGCCGCGTCTGAAGCTCGCCCTCGGATTCGCGCTGGTCATCGCGAGCGTGCTCGTGCCCGCGTTGTTCGGCAACCTGTACTGGAGCCACACGTTCCACCTGGTCAATCTCTACGTCGCGGTCGCGGTATTGCAGAACATGCTGCTGGCCGACGCCGGCCAGGTTTCCTTCGGCCAGGGCGCCGTATTCGGCGCCGCCGGCTACACGGTGGGCATCGCGGCGACGCTGCTCGGCACCTCGCTGCCGCTGGCGTTCCTGTTGGGGCTGGCCGCGGCCCTGGCGCTCGGCTGCCTGTTCGCGCTGCCGGCGCTTCGCGTGCAGGGCTACTACCTCGGCTTCGTCACCCTGAGCGTGGCGATGGTGTTCCCGGAATTGCTCGTCGCATTCAGCGACTACACCAACGGCGTGAACGGCATCAAGCTGCAGCTCCCGGCCTTGCACCGGCCATTGTTCGCCGGCGTGACGCCGCTCTCGCTCCTCGTCATCCTGCTCGCCTGCGGTGCGCTGGCCGGCCATGGGTACCTGAGGGAAACGCGGCTCGGCCGGCGCATGCGCGTGGCCGCGGCGAGCCCGGAGGCGGCGCTGTCGCTCGGCTTCAGCCCGGGGGGCGCGCGCTCCGCCGCGTTCTTCATCGCGGCGCTCGGCACCGGGCTCGCCGGCCTGCTCTACGTGCCGGTGGTCGGATTCCTCAGCCCCTCGGCGTTCCACGTCGAGCTGTCGATCTTCTTCTTCTTCTCGGTGATCGTCGGCGGCAACGGCCGGCTGCTCGGTCCGATTCTCGGCGTGTGGATCCTGTACCTGGTGCCCAACGTGCTGATGGTCGACCTGGTCAACTACCGCCTGATCGGCTACGGGCTGGTCGCGCTCGGCATCATGCTCGCCTTTCCCGACGGGCTGGTCGGCACGGTGGAGAACGCGCTGCGCCGGCGCACGCTCAAGCCCGGCGATGCCGAGGTCGGCCTGCAGTCGGTGATGGGAGCGGCCGGCGCGGCGGACAAGGCGCCGCCATCGGCCGGGGCTGCCATCGTGGAAGTACGCGCGGCGCGCAAGCGCTACGGCCAGGTCGTCGCGCTTGACGGCGTAAGCCTGACGGTGGGCCGCGGCACGGTGCACGGCCTGGTCGGCCCGAACGGCTCGGGGAAGACCACGCTCCTCAACGTATTGTCGGGCTTTGCGCGCCTCGACGCGGGCGCCGTATCGATCAAAGGCGTCGGCATCGCGCGCATGCGCCCCGACCGCATCGCGCGGCTCGGCGTGGGCCGCACCTTCCAGACGCCTCGCGTGTTCGACGAGCTGACCATCGCGGAGAACGTGCAGATCGGCGCCGATGTCGCCGGTACGCGAGTGGATGATGTGGACCCGAAGTGGCGCACGCAGCGCCCGGACCAGCTGCCGCACGCCCAGCGCAGGCTGCTCGAGGTCCTGCGAGTGATCCGCACCGGCAGCGACGTGCTGCTGCTCGACGAGCCCGCCGCCGGCCTGTCGGCGGAAGAGCGACGCGAGTTCGCCCGGCTGCTGCGCCACCTGCGCGACGCGCTCGGCAAGACGATCGTCCTCGTCGAGCACGACCTCGACCTGGTATGGCGCGTCGCCGACCGCATCACCGTGCTCGACACCGGGACCACCATCGCCGAAGGCGCCCCGGCCGAGATCGTCGGCGACGCGCGCGTGCGCGCGCTCTTCACGGGCAAGCTGGATGCTTGAGGTAAGAAACCTCGATGCCGGCTATGGGCGCGTGCCGGTGCTGCACGATATCTCGCTTGCCGTGCAGCCAGGCGAGGTGGTGCTGGTCCTCGGCGCCAACGGCGCCGGCAAGTCGACGCTGCTTCGCGCGATCGCCGGCTTCGTGCGACCGACACGGGGAAGCGTCACGCTCGGCGGCGTGGATATCACCGGACACGCGCCGGAGGACAACGCGCGCAGGGGACTGCGCCTGGTGCTGGACGGGCATCGGGTGTTTCCGGACTTGACCGTAGCCGACAACATGCGCCTCGGCGCCGCGGTGCGCAGCGACCCTGCCGCATTCGAGGCGCTGGCGGGGCCGGTGCTCGATTTCTTCCCCATCCTGCGCGAGAAGCTGCGCCAGCCGGCGCGCGACCTGTCCGGCGGTCAGCAGCAGATGCTGGCGCTCGCGCAGGCGTTCGTCGCTCGCCCGTCGGTATTGCTCTGCGACGAGCCGTCGCTCGGCATCGCCCAGGCGCTCATCCCGCCGATCCTCGAGTTCCTCAAGCGGTGGGCGCGAGACGGCGTCGCCGTGCTGATCGTCGAGCAGCAGATCGACCGCGCGCTGTCGATCGCCGACCGCGCCCTCGTCATCGAGCGCGGCCGCGTCGGGCTTTCCGGCACGGCGGAGGAGCTGAAGCGCGATCCCCGCGTGCAGGAGATCTACCTCGGCGTCAACCGAGGTAGCTGAAGGCGAGCGACTGGATGCGGAAGCCGCCGCGCCCGGCGACCAGGATCATCATCAGCCGGCCCGGACGTTTCGCCTCTCCGTCGGTCCAGAGGTAGTCGGAGCGCACGCAAGCGATGTCACCGGTGCGCTCGATGTGGGTATTCATCATCGTCTCGCTCACCGGCTTGCCGGTGGCGAAGAGCGCGCGCTGGCGCTCGTAGAACTCATCCAGCGTCCAGGTGGTGATCGAGCCGTCGGCATTGGCTGCGGCGGCGACGAACCCCGGAAGGAAAAGCTCGCGCCAGCGCGGCAGGCTCTCGCGCGTGTACAGGCCGAGGAACGCCTTCACCACCTCGTCGAGTCCGGCGGTCACGTTCAGCTGCGCAGCGCCTTGCGCATCTTCTGCTGCAGGATGGGGCCTTCCTTGAACACCTTGCCTTCGGCGGCGAAACCGTGCGCGCGGTAGAACTCCGCCGCCTGCAGCGGCGCGGTGATCGTGACGTCGGCGTAGTTGCGCTTCATCGCCTCGCCGAGGAGTGCCTCGATGAGCGCGGCGCCGACGCCGCGGCGGCGCCATTCCTTGGCCACCGCGAGCTGGCCGATCTGCCCGTCCGGCAGGAGCCGTCCCGTGCCGACCGCCTTCCCGGCGGCGTCGTACGCGAGGGCGTGCACCGCTTGCGGGTCCTGGTCGTCCACTTCGACGCCCGGCCTCGCGTCCGGCTCGAAGAACGCGGCGAAGCGCAGCGGGCTCGCCGCCTTCTGCGCATCGGTCCAGTCCATGATCTCGACGCGTACGTCAGCCATGGTCGCCAGAATATCTTCGGCCGGGGGGCCTTATCGCTTCCTTAACTGTTGTTCAAACTTGCGCCGCACCCGCTCGCGCAGCTCGCCGGAGGCCTGCACCACCGGGGGGAAATCCCTGAGCATTTCGTACGGGCGGCAGGCGTCGATCAGGCCGCGCGAATTCCACGTCGTGCCCTTCGGCAGCCGCGGGTCGAGCGGCCCGCTCCAGGTGCGGCGCACGATGTCGATGTCCTCGGCCGGATCGCAGCGGGTGGACATGGCCCAGATCACCTCTTCCAGGCTGGTCGGATCGACGTCCTCGTCGACCACCACCACGAAGCGGCCGAGGTAGGAGCCCGACTGGCAGCTCGCGGCGAGCAGCGCCGCCTGCTTGGCGTGGCCGGCGAACGCCTGCTTTATGGCGATGACGTTGAACATGCGCGCGCAGCCCGCCTCGTGCACCCAGACCCCTTTCACGCCGGCGAGACCCGCGCGCTCTACCTCGTCCCAGATCATGCCGGCCTTCATCACGCACTTCGAATACGAGAAGTCCGAAGGCGGCACCATCGGGCAGGCGAGGCCGAGGATCGGATCGTCGCGGTGGTACACGCGCTCGACGCGCACCACCGGCTGCTCGCTCCTGCCGCCGGCGTAGTAGCCGGTGAACTCGCCGAACGGGCCCTCGGGCATCGTCTCTCCCGGGTACATCGCGCCCTCGATCACGATCTCGGCGTGCGCGGGCATCGGCAGGCCGTGGACCTCGCTCTCGATCACGTCGTACGGCGCGCCGCGGTGGCCCGCCGCGTAGTCGTACTCGGAAAGGCCGAAGCGGATCTCGTTGCCGCCGGCGAGGAACAGCAGC
>DASSPL010000197.1:0-2401 GCA_035699685.1 Burkholderiales bacterium
TGCCTGTCGTGCGTCGACATCCTGGTCGCCGCCTACTTCCACAGCCTGCGCCTCGACCCGAAGAAGCCGCGCGATCCGGACCGCGACCGCTTCATCCTGAGCAAGGGCCACGGCGCCGCGGCGCTCTTCCAGGTGCTCGGCCTGCGCGGCTTCTACCCGGAGTCGATGCTGGAGAGCTACGGGCAGGACGGGAGCCTCTTCGCCGAGCATCCGCCGGCGCCCGACTACCTGCCGGGCATCGAGGCGGCCACCGGCTCGCTCGGTCACGGCCTGCCGATCGGCCTCGGCATGGCGCTCGCCGGCCGCATCCACGGCAAGAGCTACAACGTGATCGCGCTGCTGTCGGACGGCGAGTGCAACGAGGGCTCGGTGTGGGAGGCGGCAATGATGGCCGCTTCGCAGAAGGTCGAGCGCCTCGCGGTGTTCATCGACTTCAACAAGTGGCAGGCGACCGGTCGCAGCGAGCAGGTGCTGGCGCTCAACCCGCTCGCCGACAAGTGGCGCGCCTTCGGCTGGAACGCGACCGAGGTCGACGGCCACGACATGGCGGCGCTCGTGCGGCTGATGGATCGCCTGCCCGACGGCAGCGGCAAGCCGGTGGCCGTGGTCTGCCACACGGTGAAGGGCAAGGGCGTGTCCTTCATGGAGGACGACAACAACTGGCACTACCGCATCCCGAGCGCCGACGAGGTGGTCAAGGCCAAGAAGGAGCTGGGAGTGCCGGCATGAGGAACGCCTTCGCCGACGAGATCACCAGCCTGGGCGCGAAGGATTCGCGCGTCGTCCTGCTGTCGGGCGACATCGGCAACAAGCTGTTCGACAAGTTCAAGGAGAAGGCGCCCGGCCGCTTCTTCAACTGCGGCGTGGCCGAGGCCAACATGATGGGCGTGGCCGCCGGCATGGCGCTCTCCGGGCTGCGGCCGGTGGTCTACACCATCACGCCGTTCACCACCACGCGCTGCTTCGAGCAGATCCGCGTCGACGTCTGCTACCACAAGGCGCCGGTGATCATCGTCGGCACCGGCTCGGGCCTGTCCTACGCCGATCTCGGGCCCACCCACCACTCGTGCGAGGACCTGGCGATCCTGCGCACGCTCCCCGAGATGACCGTCATGGCGCCCGGCGATTCGCTCGAGCTGCGCGCCGCGCTGCAGGCCGCCCTCAGGCACGACGGCCCGGTGTACATGCGCATCGGCAAGAAGGGCGAGCCGCAGATCCACTCTGAAATTTCGAAGCTGGAGATCGGCAGGGCATTGACCATCCAGGACGGCAAGGATGTCTGCCTGGTATCCACCGGTGTGATGCTCTCGGTAGTGATGGACGCGGCCAAGCGCCTCGCCGAGCAGAAGATCTCCGCGCGGGTGGAAAGCTTCCCCACGGTGAAGCCTCTCGATGTACGCCGGTTGGCGGAAATCTTTGGCCAATATCCGGTGGTGGCGGTCGCCGAGGAGCACGGCCGCATCGGCGGCCTGGCCGGCGCGGTGGCCGAATGGCTCGCCGGGCAGGACAAGCCGCGCGCGAAGCTCCTTTCCTTCGGCACCGCGGACGAGTTCATGCACGAGGTCGGCACCACCGAGTACGCGCGCCGCAAATGGGGCCTCACGGCGGAGAACATCGCACGCGAGGTCGCGGCGCATGCGGATCGGCGTTGACTTCGACAACACGCTCGTCAGCTACGACGACATCTTCCATCGCGTGGCGCTCGAGCAGGGCGTCATCCCGGCGTCGCTCGCGCGCACCAAGCTCGCGGTGCGCGATCACCTGCGGCGCGAGGGCCGCGAGGAAGTCTGGACCGAGATGCAGGGCACGGTGTACGGCGCGCGCATGGACGACGTGCAGGCCTACCCCGGCGCGCTGGAGTTCCTGAAATGGGCGCGCGAGCAGGGCATCGAGGTGTGCATCATCAGCCACAAGACGCGCCATCCGTTCATCGGCCCGAAGCACGACCTCCATGCGGCGGCCCAGCGCTGGGTCGACAGGCACGTCGGCGGCATCCCGACGTTCTTCGAGCTGACGAAGGAGGAGAAGCTCGAGCGCATCCGCGCCTGCGGCTGCGAGCACTACATCGACGATCTGCCGGAGATCCTGCTCGCAAACGGCTTCCCGCAGAGTGTACAGCGCGTGCTGTTCGATCCCGACGGGCACCATGCGCATGCGTCGGCCGACGGGCTGCTGCGCATGCGCGGCTGGCCCGAGATCCACAGCCACTTCAGCAGCCGATGGAAGAGATAGCGCGTGCCGCCAGCCGGGTGCTGGGCAGCGACGCGCGCATCGAAGCCGCGGCGCGCGGCGGCAACAGCCGCGTGTACCTCGCCACGGCGAACGGCCGCCGGTTCGCCGTCAAGCACTACTTCCGCGACGACCGCAACCGCCTGCACGCCGAGCGCTCGTTCCTCGAGTT
>DASSPL010000198.1:0-3091 GCA_035699685.1 Burkholderiales bacterium
CTCGATGATCAGCGGCGGCATCGGCGCGCGCCACCCGAAGCTGCGCATCGCCTTCAGCCACGGCGGCGGCGTGATGTCGATCCTGCTGCCGCGCCTGGTGCACGCCTGGAACGTGTTTCCCAAGGCGAAGGAGGCGCTGCCCGAGTCACCGGCGGTGACCGCGCGGCGGTTCTATTACGACCAGCTGGTGTTCGATCCCGCCGCGGTGCGCTTCGTGATCCAGACCTTCGGCGAGACGCAGATACTCATCGGCAGCGACTACCCGTTCGCCATGGGCGACTTCCACCCGATGAAGACGCTGGAAGCGTCCGTGCACGGCGAGACGCTGGTGGCGATCAGTTCAACGAACGCGAAGCGCTTTCTGGGTCTCTGACCAGCGCGGGCAGCACGGCGCTGATCGACCCGCCGAGCACCGCGTCCGCCATGGAGTCGTAGGGCGTCGGCTCGGCGTTGACGATCACCGTCTTCGCGCCGGCCTGTCGGGCGACGTCGAAGGCGCCGGCGACCGGATAGACCTGCAGGGTGGTGCCGACGGCGATGAAGAGGTCGGCCTCGCCCGCGGCCTGCATCGCGCGGTCGATCACCTCCGGCACCAGCTGCTGGCCGAAGGAGATGGTGTCGCTCTTGAGGATGCCGCCGCAGTCGCGGCAGGCCGGGTCTTCCTCCCCGGCGCGCACGCGCTCGAGCACGCGCTGCATCGCCCCGCGCATGCCGCAGCCCCAGCACATGAAGCGCCGCATGCTGCCGTGCACCTCGATCACCCGCTCCGCGGAATTGCCGGCGAGCTGGTGCAGCTCGTCGATGTTCTGCGTGATGAGCGCATGCAGCTTCCTTTCCCGCTCGAGCTGGACCAGCGCCATGTGGCCGGCGTTGGGCTTCGCGCTCCATGCGGGGCTGTTGAGGCGGTTCTGCCACGACGCCTTGCGCACCTCGCGATCGGCAAGGTAGTAGTGGATGTTGGACATCTTCTCGGCATGCGGATTCCTGGTCCACACGCCCTGCGGGCCGCGGAAGTCGGGGATGCCCGAGTCGGTCGAGATGCCGGCGCCCGTCAGCGCGACGATGCGGCGCGCCTGCCGCACCCATTGCCTGACGTCGGACTCCATCAGGGCATCTGGATCTTGCCGCCGCCCGGGCCGCCCATCGGCGGCAGCGGTCCCTGCGGCACGACGATCTGCGAGGCGGCCTGGCGGCGCAGGTCCTGCAGCTCCTTCACGGTGCGCTCGATCGCCTCGCGCGCGAGCTGGCCGAACTTCTCCGCCGCTTCCTTCAGCGAGGCGGCGGGAATCTCGAAGCCGATCGGCAGCGCGCCGGCCGGCGTGAGGACCTGCGTCTCGCCGACGTACAGCGACGGCTTGGACGTGTCGGGCTTGCCGTCATCCTTCACCGGCGTCAGGCGCCGGATGGTGCCGACGCGGCGGTCGGTGAAGATCTCTTCCAGGTAGAGCGAGCTCGGATCGACCTTGATGTCGTTGGTCGTTTCGGGTTTGGTGGCCATGGTCCGGCCAAGGATAGCACCGCTATGCGACAAGACGTCCCGTCTGGTAGTCCTGGAACGCCTGCATGATTTCCTCGCGCGTGCTCATGACGAACGGCCCGTAGGCCACGACCGGCTCGCGGATCGGCTCGCCGGCGAAGAGCAGCGCACGAAACGATGTCGCCGCCGTGATGACGAGCTCGTCGCCAGGGCCCGGGTCGAACCACGCCACGTCGCCGGCGCGGCCCATGTCCGCTTCGCCTTCGAGCACGTACACGAAGCCGCGGTCGCCGGGCGCCACCTGCTGCGCCAGGCGCGCGCCCGCCTCGATCCGGATGTCGAGCAGGCTCATCGGGTAATCGCTGCCGTGGGGATGGCTCACGCCGCCGGAGCGCCCGGCATAGACGCGCACCTCCGCGCCCTCGGCCTTGCGCACCGGCACATCCTTCAAGCGCTGGTCCTGGTACCGCGCCGGAATCATCTTCATCGCCCGCGGCAGGTTGAGCCAGAGCTGCAGGGTGTGCACCGGGCCGTGCGGCATCTCGCTGTGGAGGACGCCGCGGCCGGCGGTCATCCACTGCACGTCGCCTGCCTGCAGCACGCCGTGCGCGCCGGTATGGTCGCGGTGCTCGAGCGCGCCCTCGAGCACGACGGTCACGGTCTGCATGCCGCGATGCGGATGGGTCTCGAAGCCGCCCGGCGGCTCGAACCAGTCCTCGCTCATGAAAAGAAACGGCGAGGTGAGCTCCCAGCCTTCCGCGCCGATCACCTGCTGCTTGTTGCTAACCTGCTCCGTCGGTCCCCGCGGCACCGCGCGGCTCCTTCGGCTGATTCGCTTTTCCATCGCCGGGATTGTAGGCCTCGGTGGTCAGCGCCTCGCGCACGAAAAGCGCGGCGCTCTTCGCCAGCACGCGGCCCTTCGGCTGCGCCACGGTCCAGCGCCGCCCGGCGGGCAGCCCGTCGATCTCGAGCTCGAACAGGTAGACGTCGTCTTTCGCCGCCGCGAGGCGCGCGAGCAGTTCCGGTCGCTCGGCGATGTGCACGCTCGCCTGCAGGCCGGGATGCCGGGCGCAGAACTCGGCCACCAGCCGCGACGCGACGGCGCGCGCTTCGGGCTCGGCCGCGAGCCGCAGCACCTCCGCGCCCATGCGGCGCAGAGGCGCGAGCCGCTCCTCTACGCGGTCGAAGAGCCCGATCAGCTCGCTGCACACCGGCAGCAGCGCCTCGCCGGCCGGCGTGAGCTTCAGGCGGCGGCCATCGGGCTCGAAGAGGCGCACGTCGAGCGCCTCGGCAAGCTTCTTCAGCTGGATGGACACCGTGGGCTGGGCGAGATGCAGCTCGCCGGCAGCGCGCGTGACGCTGCCCAGGCGCGCGACGGCCTCGAAGACGATCAGCTGCGGGAACAGCCCGTGGCGAAAGTAACGTCGCACCTTGGCGCGAGACATCTCGGCTCCTTGTCAGGACCGAGGTCTCCCTAGCAGCCGGTCTTTGCGCCGGTCTGGCAGGACGGCCGGAAGCCCGGTACAGCATCCAGGCTACGAATTGACGACCGTCCCCGCTGGAGCTACTCCCCATCGGGATGGCGCATCTTAGGCAATTCCGCGCCGTCCGGCA
>DASSPL010000199.1:0-5451 GCA_035699685.1 Burkholderiales bacterium
CGCCCGGCGCCGGCCGAGATCACGCGCGACTTCTATGCCGAGCGGCCGATCAACGTGCGCGTCACCGGCAGCTACCACGACATGGGCGCGTTCGCGAGCGACGTCGGCCAGCTGCCGCGCATCGTGACCCTGAACGACGTGGCCATCAGCGCGGCCAAGGACGGCCTGACGATGGACGTCACCGCCCGCACCTTCCGTTACCTCGACGACGAGGAGGTCGCGGCGCAGCGCAAGTCGGCCGCCGCGAAGAAAGGACCGGCGAAGAAATGAGGCGCGCTCTGCTGATTATCGGCGCCGGCGCGCTGCTCGCCGGCTGCACGGGCGAGGAGCACGGCGATCTCAAGCAGGAGCTCGCCCAGCTCACCAAGGACTTCCGCGGCCAGGTGCCGCCGCTGCCGCAGGTCAAGCCCTACGAGCCGGTGCCCTACACGAGCGAGGGGATGGTCGACCCCTTCCGCCTCGACCGCATCGAGGTGGGGCAGGCGGGCGAGCGCGGCCCCAAGGTGAACGAGAAGCTGGCCGAGCACGAGAAGCGCGTCAAGGAGCCGCTCGAGGCCTTCCCGCTCGAGTCGATCTCCATGCTCGGCACCATCACGCAGGAAAAGGAGACCTTCGCGCTGGTGAAGGCCGGTCCCAACCTGTACCGCGTGAAGAAGGGCAACTACATGGGCCAGAACTTCGGCGTCATCACCGCGATCGACGAGGGCGGCATCAAGCTGAAGGAGCTGGTGCAGGACTCGGGCGGCGAATGGGTCGAGCGCGCCAGCGCGCTGCAGCTCGTGGAGGCAGCCAAATGAGGACCCGAACCGTTACGTAGCGCGCCGCAACCGGCGGAGGCACAAAAATGAAAACCAAAACGCTTCTTTCCTTTTTCGCCCTGTGGCTGGCCGGCGCGCTTGGCGCGCTGGCGCAGGCGCAGAACAGCATCGAGACCTTCGACGTGTCCCAGCAGGGCGGGCGCATCGTCGTGCGCGTCACGACCAAGGAGCCGCTGCGCAGCGTGCCACCCAACTTCGCGGTGGCGAGCCCGGCGCGCATCGCCTTCGACTTCCCCAACACGGTCAACAACCTCGGCCGCTCGAGCCAGGACATCGCCCAGGGCGAGCTGCGCAGCATGAACGTCGTGCAGGGCGCCGACCGCACCCGCCTGGTGCTGAACCTGCGCCGGCCGGTGGCGCACGAGGCGGTGATCGACGGGCGCACGGTGCTGATCACCCTCGCCGAGGCGGCGGTGGTGCAGCAGACGCCGGGCGGGCAGGTGGCGCACTTCGCCGAGGGGCGCGCCGACGCCAAGCACGCCATCCGCGACGTCGACTTCCGCCGCGGCCGCGCCGGCGAGGGACGAGTGGTGGTCGACCTCTCCGACACCACCACCGGCATCGACATCCGCACGCAGGGCCAGAACATCATCGTCGAGTTCCTCAAGACCGCGCTGCCCGAGAACCTGCGCCGCCGGCTCGACGTGGTCGATTTCGGCACGCCGGTGAATACGGTGAGCACCTTCCAGCAGGGCGAGAACGTGCGCATGGTGATCGAGCCCAAGGGCCAGTGGGAGCACAACGCCTACCAGTCCGACACCCAGTTCGTGCTGGAAGTGAAGCCGGTGACCCCCGATCCGTCGCGCGCCACCGCGCGCGGCCGCTATACCGGCGAGAAGCTGTCGCTCAACTTCCAGAACGTCGAAGTGCGCGCGGTGCTGAACGTCATCGCCGACTTCACCGACCTGAACATCATCACCAGCGACACCGTCGGCGGCAACATCACGCTGCGCCTGAAGGACGTGCCGTGGGACCAGGCGCTCGAGATCATCCTGCAGACGCGCGGCCTCGACAGCCGGCGCAGCGGCAACGTCATCTGGATCGCGCCGCGCGACGAGCTCGCCACGCGCGAGAAGCTCGCGCTCGAGGCGGCGCAGCAGATCTCCGACCTGGAGCAGACGCGCACCGAGTCGTTCCAGATGAACTATCAGAAGGCGGTCGACGTGCAGAAGCTCCTGTCCGACCCCAACCAGCGCATCCTGTCGAAGCGCGGCAGCGCGGTGGTCGATACGCGCACCAACACCCTCTTCGTGCAGGACACGCCGAGCCGCCTCGACGACGTGAGGCGGCTGCTTGCCAAGATCGACATCCCCGTGCGCCAGGTGATGATCGAGGCGCGCATCGTCGAGGCGAACGAGCTCTTCAGCAAGAACCTCGGCGTGCGCTTTGGCTACCTCGACCGCGGCGGCCGCTCGGTGCAGGGGGCGCAGGCGGGCATCGGCGCCGAGCTGGTCAACAACGGCCAGTTCGCCGGCGTCGTGCAGGGCACCTCGGTGATCAACGGGCCGGGCCTGCAGTCCAACCTGCCGGCGAGCGGCCTGCAGGGCTTCAACGCCGGCCAGTTCTCGTTCGTGCTGTTCAACAGCTCCCTCACCCGCATCCTGAGCCTGGAGCTCTCCGCGCTCGAAGCCGAGCAGAAGGGCAAGATCATCGCCAGCCCGCGCGTGCTGACCGCCGACCAGGTGGAGGCCGTCATCGAGCAGGGCACGGAGATCCCGTACCAGCAGGCGACCTCTTCCGGCGCGACGTCGGTCTCGTTCCGCAAGGCCAACCTGGCGCTCAAGGTGAAGCCGCAGATCACGCCCGACGGCAACGTCATCATGACGCTGGACGTGAACAAGGATCAGCCGGGCGCGACCACCGGCGCCGGCGTGCAGATCAACACCAAGCACGTCAAGACCGAGGTGCTGGTGGAGAACGGCGGCACGGTGGTGATCGGCGGCATCTACGAGCAGACCGACATCAACGTGGTGACCAAGATCCCGTTCTTCGGCGACCTGCCGATCCTCGGCTGGCTGTTCAAGAACACGAGCACGCGGTCCGACAAGACCGAGCTGCTGGTCTTCATCACGCCGCGGATCGTCAACGAACGCCTGACCATCAGATAAGCAACCGCGCCTTCGCCGCGGTGCCACGGCCGGGTCTCCCGGCCGTTTTTGTTCCTACAATGCCGGCATGAAGCGCGCGGGCAGCATCTACCTGGTCGGGATGATGGGCGCCGGCAAGACCACCGTCGGCCGCCTGCTCGCGCGCCGGCTGAAGCTGCGCTTCGTCGATTCCGACCACGAGATCGAGCGCCGCTGCGGCGTGAAGGTGCCGACCATCTTCGACATAGAAGGCGAAGCCGGCTTCCGCTCGCGCGAGTCGCAGGTGCTCGCCGACCTCACCTGCCTCGAGGGCATCGTCCTCGCCACCGGCGGCGGCGCCGTTCTCGCCGAGGAGAACCGCGCGCGGCTAGCCGCGGGCGGCACCGTGATCTACCTGTGCGCGCGGCCGGAAGACCTCTACGAGCGCGTGCGCCAGGACCGCAACCGGCCGCTGCTCGCCACCGCCGACCCG
The DNA here is from genome assembly GCA_035699685.1 of Burkholderiales bacterium. Classification (GTDB taxonomy): domain Bacteria; phylum Pseudomonadota; class Gammaproteobacteria; order Burkholderiales; family SG8-39; genus SCGC-AG-212-J23. Next base: position 3,378 of record DASSPL010000199.1, read on the forward strand.
CTCGGGCGCCTGCGCGAGCTCTACCTGCAGCGCGACCCGCTTTACCGCTCGATCGCCGACGTCGTCGTCGACACCGGCCGACAGACCGTGCAATCGCTTACCCGCGCTCTCGCCGCGCAGCTCGGAGACCTGTGGAAAGCCTCCGCGTAGAGCTCGGCAGCCGCGCCTACCCGATCCACATCGGCGCGGGGCTCGTCGGCCGGCGCGAGCTCTACGCGCCGCACATCGCGGGCGCCGTCGCCATCGTCACCAACACCGTAGTCGCGCCGCTCTACCTCGGGCAGCTAAAGCAGGCCCTGCGGGGATCGCTCGTCGCCGAAATCGTCGTCGACGACGGCGAGCAGGCCAAAGGGTGGGCGACGCTCGACCGGGTGTTCGACGCGCTGCTCGCCGCTCGCCTGGGCCGCGACGGCGTGATCATCGCGCTCGGCGGCGGCGTGGTCGGCGACCTGGCCGGCTTCGCGGCGGCGACCTTCCAGCGTGGCGTGGGCTTCATCCAGGTGCCGACCACGCTTCTCGCCCAGGTCGATTCCTCGGTGGGCGGCAAGACCGCGATCAACCATGCGCGCGGCAAGAACATGATCGGCGCCTTCCACCAGCCGCAGGCGGTGATCTCGGATGTCGCGACCCTCGACACGCTGCCGGACCGAGAGCTGCGCGCCGGGCTGGCCGAGGTGATCAAGCACGGCGTCGCGCTGGACGCGGCGCTGGTCGACTGGCTGGACGGCAACATGGACAAATTGCTGGCGCGCGATCGCGGGGCTCTGGCTTATGCCGTGCGACGCTCATGCGAGCTGAAGGCAGGCATCGTCGCGGAGGACGAGCGCGAATCGGGTGCGCGCGCGCTCCTCAACTTCGGCCATACCTTCGGGCACGCCATAGAAGCAGCGACCGGCTTTCGCGAGTGGCTGCACGGCGAGGCCGTTGCCGCCGGCATGGTAGTGGCGACCGAGCTCTCCGTGCGCCACCGCGGCCTCAGCGCCGCCGACGCCCGGCGCGTGCGCGAGCTCATCGCACGTGCCGGTCTGCCGGTCGCGGCGCCCGGGCTACCCCGCGAGCGCTGGCAGGAGCTGATGGCGATCGACAAGAAGGCCGCCGGCGGCCAGGTGCGCTTCATCCTTCTCGAGAAGATCGGGCGCGCCGCGCTTCCGGCGCCCGTCCCCGAGGCGCTGGTGCACGAGGCCATCGCCGCTGCGGCGCAGTAAACCTTGTAGTACGCGGACTACAAAGGTATATTCATCGGTTCGATCGAATTTTTTGTGCGAAGCCGCAACCCTTTTCCGTCATGGCCTTAGAAGCGCAGGGGCTGTACAGCCCGCTAAACGAGCACGACGCGTGCGGCGTCGGTTTTGTCGCCAACATCAAGGGCCGCAAGTCGCACACGATCGTCGAGCAGGGCCTCACGGTCCTGCGCAACCTGACCCATCGCGGCGCGGTGGGCTGGGATCCGAAGCTCTCGGACGGGGCCGGCATCCTGATCCAGGTTCCGGACCGCTTCCTGCGTGAGGAGATGGCGAAGCAGGGCGTGAAGCTGCCGCCCGCGGGGCAGTACGGCGTCGGCATGGTGTTCCTGCCGCGCGATCCCGCATCACGCATCGCCTGCGAGTACGAGATCGAGCGCGCGATCAAGGACGAGGGCCAGGTGCTGCTCGGCTGGCGCGACGTGCCGGTCGACAACTCGGACCTCGCCCAGCCGGCGATCCAGCTGGAGCCGGTGATCCGGCAGGTGTTCATCGGCCGCGGCCGGCGCGTCACCGTCACCGACGCCCTCGAGCGCAAGCTCTACATCATCCGCAAGAGCTCCGGCCATGCCATCCAGGCGCTCAAGCTGAAGCACGGCAAGGAGTTCTACGTGCCGTCGATGTCGGCGCGCACCATCGTCTACAAGGGCATGCTGCTCGCCAACCAGGTCGGCGAGTACTACCTCGACCTGAAGGACGCGCGCGTCGAGTCGGCGATCGCGATGGTGCACCAGCGCTTCTCGACCAACACCTTCCCGTCGTGGGACCTCGCGCACCCCTTCCGCCTGATCTCGCACAACGGCGAGATCAACACGCTGCGCGGCAACGTCAAC
>DASSPL010000200.1:0-4751 GCA_035699685.1 Burkholderiales bacterium
ACGATCAGCCGCACATCGGCGCGGTTGGTGCCGATGACCAGCTTGCGCGAGGTTTCGGGGTTCTGCCTAGGCCGGATGCCGACGCGAGCGAGCAGCGGCGCGGTCTCGTCGAAGATCCGCCCCTTCGATAATGCGATGCTGATGCTCGCCATGATGTGACGCCGCCATAAGGGGGCGGATTCTACAGCAACTCAGCTGATGCGCTCGACGCTCGCCCCGAGGGCCGACAGCTTCCTCTCCAGCGCCTCGTAGCCGCGGTCGAGGTGGTAGATGCGGTCCACCACGGTTTCGCCGTCGGCAACGAGGCCGGCGATGACCAGGCCGGCCGACGCGCGCAGGTCGGTGGCCATGACGGTGGCGCCCTGCAGGCGCTCCACGCCGCGCACCACGGCGCTGTTGCCCTGGATCGAGATGTCGGCGCCCAGGCGCTGCAGCTCGAGCGCGTGCATGAAGCGGTTCTCGAAGATGGTCTCGGTGATCACCGCCGTGCCGCTGGCGATGCTCGCCAGGGCCATGAACTGCGCCTGCATGTCGGTGGCGAAGCCCGGGTAGGGCGCGGTGCGCACGCTCACCGCCCTGGGCCGCCCGTCGGTCTCGAGCGTGATCGAGCTGCCATTGGTTTCGATGCGGGCGCCGGCTTCGCGCAGCTTCTCGAGCGTGGCGTCGAGCGATCGCGGGTCCGCGCCGGTCAGCCTGACGCGCCCGCCGGTGGCCGCCGCCGCGGCGAGGTAGGTGCCGGTTTCGATGCGGTCGGGCATGACCTGGTGCGACGCGCCGCGCAGATGCGGCACGCCCTCGACGCGGATGACGTCGCTGCCGGCGCCCTCGATCTTCGCGCCCATCGCGGTCAGGCAGCGCGCCAGGTCGACGACCTCGGGCTCGCGCGCGGCGTTCTCGAGGAGCGTGGTGCCGTCGGCGAGCGTCGCGGCCATCATCAGGTTCTCGGTGCCCGTGACGGTGACCATGTCCATCACGATGCGCGCGCCGCGCAGGCGGTCGGCGGTGGCGCGCATGTAGCCGTGCTCGATGGTGATCGTGGCGCCCATCGCCTGCAGGCCCTTCACGTGCTGGTCGACCGGGCGCTGGCCGATGGCGCAGCCGCCGGGCAGCGAGACCTCGGCGCGGCCGCAGCGGGCGACGAGCGGACCGAGGACCAGCACCGACGCGCGCATGGTCTTCACCAGCTCGTAGCTCGCAACCGGTTCCTTGATGCGCCCCGCATGCAGCGCCATCCGCCCGTCGATCGGCGGGTCCGCCGTGACGCCCATCGTGCGCAGCAGCTTCGCCATCGTGCGCACGTCCATGAGGTAGGGCACGTTGCTCAGGCGCAGCGGCTGCTCGCTGAGGAGCGCCGCGCACATGATGGGCAAGGCGGCGTTCTTCGCGCCGGAGATCGGCACCTCGCCCTCGAGCGCACGCCCGCCGCGGATGCGCAGCTTATCCACCGGCGCGCCATTCCTGCGGCGTGAGCGTGCGCATGGAGAGCGCGTGGATCTCCTCGCGCATGCGCTCGCCGAGCGCCGCGTACACCAGCTGGTGGCGCTGCACGCGGCTCTTGCCGTCGAACTGCGCCGACACGACGACCGCCTGGAAGTGCTGGCCGTCGCCGATCACCTCGACATGCTCGCAGGCGAGGCCGGTTTCGATGCCCTGCTTCACGCTTTCGGGGGTAACCATCAGTACCTTAGCTTGTAGCCCGACCTGAGGAGCCAGAGATTGAGCGAGGATACGGCCAACAGGGCCGCCGCGACTATCGCGAGGCTCGCGCCGGGCGGGAAATCGGACACGCCGAAGAAGCCGTAGCGGAAGCCGTCCACCAGATAGAAGAACGGATTGGCGTGGGAAAGTTTCTGCCAGAGCGCGGGCAATGAGTGGATCGAATAGAACACGCCCGACAGGAAGGTGAGCGGCACGATGACGAAGTTCTGGAACGCGGCGACCTGGTCGATCTTGTCGGAGATGACGCCGGCCACCAGGCCGAGCGCGCCCAGGAGCGCCGCGCCCAGCACCGCGAATGCGAGTATCCACGCCGGGTGGTGCAAGGGCAGGTCGACGAACCCTAGCGTGACCGCCAGGACCCCGGCGCCGACGACCAGGCCGCGCACGATGGCAGCCACCACGTAGCCGGCGAAGAACTCGACATAGGACACCGGCGCGAGCAGCACGAAGACGATGTTGCCGGTGATTTTCGACTGGATCAGGCTGGAGGAGCTGTTGGCGAACGCGTTCTGCAGCACGCTCATCATGACGAGGCCGGGCACCAGGAACGACGTGTAGGACACGCCGTCGTACACCCGCACGCGGCCTTCGAGCGCGTGGCCGAAGATGACGAGGTAAAGCAGCGCGGTGAGCACCGGGGCGGCCACCGTCTGGATGCTGACCTTCAGGAAGCGCAGCGTCTCCTTGCGGCAGAGGGTGGCGAAGCGCGTCATTTTGTAAGACGCAAAAAAACTTCCTCGAGGTCGGGCGGGTGCAGCTCCATCTCGCGGATGGTGATGCCCGCCTCGCGCAGGCGCGCCAGCGCCTCCTCGAGCTCCCGGTAGTTGGCGAGGCGCAGGCGAAACGCGTGCCCGTCCCTTTCAAGCACCTTTCCCGGTATGCCGGGCGGCAGATCGGGGCCATCGAGGTGCAGCCGCAGCTCGACTCCGGAAAAGCTGCCGAGCAGGTTGCGCGTCGTGTCGAGGGCGGCGATGCGGCCCTCCTTGAGCATGGCGATGCGCGTGCACTGCGTCTCGGCTTCTTCCAGGTAGTGCGTGGTGAGGACGATGCTGTGCCCTTCGCGGTTCATCCGCCGCACGAAGTGCCACAGGCCCTGGCGCAGCTCGACGTCGACGCCGGCGGTCGGCTCGTCGAGCACGATCACCGGCGGGCGGTGCACCAGGGCCTGCGCCACCAGTACACGCCGCTTCATGCCGCCGGAGAGCGAACGCATGTTGGCGTCGGCCTTGCCGGTGAGGTCGAGGTGGTGCATCACCTCGTCGATCCACGCGTCGTTGCGCGCCAGGCCGTAGTAGCCCGACTGCAGCCGCAGCGTCTCCCGCACGGTGAAGAACGGATCGAACACCAGCTCCTGCGGCACGACGCCGAGCAGGCGCCGTGCGCGGCGGTAGTCGGACTGGACGTCGGCGCCCATGACCCGGGCATGGCCGGCGTCGGGGCGCACGAGGCCGGCGATCACGTTGATGAGCGTGGTCTTGCCGGCGCCGTTCGGTCCGAGCAGCCCGAAGAACTCGCCTTCCTCGACCTCGAGGCTGACGCCATCGAGCGCGCGCACGGCGCCGTAGCGCTTGGCGACGGCGTGGACTTCTATGGCTTTCAGGACGCGGGCAGCAGGTGGTCCACGCCGTAGAGGCGCGCGATGGTGCGCAGCGACTGCGGAAGGTTGGCGAAGGTCACCGGCCTGCCGCTCGCCTTCGCGTCGCGCACCCAGGCGAGGAGCAGGGCGAGGAGCGCCGAGTCCATCTCGGTCACCTCGCCCAGATCCACGGTCTGCACGCCCTCGCCGAGGTGGCGGCGGCCCTCGTCGAGGAGCGGCGCGACGTTGGACAGCGTCACCGGCCCCGACAGGATGAGGCGCGCGCCTTCGCGCCGGATCACTTCTTCTCCGGGGCCTCGGGCGCCCGGTTCTTCGTCGCGAGGTTCTTGATCAGGCCGTCGATGCCCGACTCGCGCACCACGTTGCCGAACTCGGTGCGGTAGTTGGCGACCAGGCTCACGCCGCCGACCATCACGTCGTAGACCTTCCAGCCGGCGGCGGTCTTCTCCATGCTGTAGTCGATGGGCACCGGCTGCGCGCCCGCCTGCAGCACGCGCACCTGCACGGTGACGTCGGTGTCGGTGGGCTTCGCGCGCAGCGGCCGGAAATCGAACTTCTGCTCGCTGTAGGCGGCGAGCGCGCTGGCGTACGTGCGCACGAGGAGCGTGCGGAATTCCTCGGTCAGCCGCTTCTTCTGCTCCGGGCTCGCCTTGTTCCAGTTCTGCCCCATGGCGAGGCCGGTCATGGCGGTGAAGTTGAAGTGCGGCAGCACCTTGGCGTCGATCAGCTGGATCAGCTTGGCGCGATTGCCGGCCTTGATCTCCCTGTCCTTGGAGATCAGGTCGACCACTTCCATCGTCACGGTCTTCACCAGCTGGTCAGGCGCTTCCTGCGCCATCGCCGGCACCGCGATGAGGAGCGCTCCCATTAGTAGAAGTGTCTGAAAAATTCTCATTCGGGCAGTTTCTCCCTTGGCGGACGGCCATCGTAGACCAGGCTGCGGCGCCGCTGCAGGTAGGCGTCGCGCTGGAACACATATCGGTCGAGCGCCGCCTCCTCGAGGATGCGGCTCGCTTCGAGCAGGTCGGCGCGCGTCTGCGTGAGCCGCAGGCCCCACAGCGCGAGGCGCGTGCGCTCGCCGCCCACCTCGCCGAGCGGGTCGGTGTACATGTCGAAGCCGGTGCCGATGCCGTCGCGCACGTTGCTCGAGCCCAGGAACGGCAGCACGACGTACGGCCCCGTGCCCGCGCCCCAGCGGCCGAAGGTCTGGCCGAAGTCCTCGTTGTGCTTCTCGTATCCCATGTCCGTGGCGATGTCGTGGATGCCGAACAGGCCCAGAGTGGTATTAAACGCGACACGCGCCCAGTCGTTGGCACCGTCGGCGAATTTTCCCTGCAGGAAGTTGTTCACGCCGATGAACACGTCGCCGATGTTGCCGAAGAAGTTGCGCACCCGGTCGCGCATCTCGGCGGGCACGGCCTTCTGGTAGCCGCGC
>DASSPL010000201.1:0-6574 GCA_035699685.1 Burkholderiales bacterium
GCAATGGTCGGCCACGTACAGCCAGTCGCGCACGTTGCGGCCGTCGCCGTACACCGGCAGCCGCTTGCCGGCGAGCGCGTTGCGGATCACCAGCGGGATCAGCTTCTCGGGAAACTGGCGCGGGCCGTAGTTGTTCGAGCAATTGGTCGTCAGCGTGGGCAGGCCATAGGTATGGTGGTAGGCGCGCACCAGGTGATCGGCCGCCGCCTTCGAGGCGGCGTAAGGGCTGTTCGGCGCGTAAGGGGTCTCCTCGGTGAACGCCGGGTCGTTCGGCCCGAGCGAGCCGTACACCTCGTCGGTGGAGATGTGCAGGAAGCGAAAGGCCGGGTCGCGCCCCTCGGCGTCCCACCAGGCGCGCGCTTCCTCGAGAAGCGCCCAGGTGCCCACGACATTGGTCTGCACGAAATCCGCCGGGCCGCTGATCGAGCGGTCGACGTGGCTCTCGGCGGCAAAGTGCACGATGGCGCGCGGCCGGTGGGTCCGCAGGAGGCGGCTGGTGAGCGCGCGGTCGGCGATATCGCCGTGCACGAACTGGTGCCGGGCGTCCGCGCGCACCGCCTCCAGGTTGCGCAGGCTGCCGGCATAGGTCAGCTTGTCCAGGTTGACGATGGCCTCGCCAGCGCCCTCCAGCGTGGAGACGACGAAATTGGCGCCGATGAAGCCGGCACCGCCGGTGACGAGGAGCATGGGAGGGGGATTATCCCGAATTAAGCTGCCGCCGGCAGGACAGCCACAGGCCGAGGAACAGCATCGCGAGGATGCCGTGCTCGTGGTGCAGCGTGGTGTTCACGAGCCCGACGCCGGCGGTGATCATCCAGGCGCTTGCCGCGCCGCCCCACCACAGGCATTCGTCGTCGGTCGCCTGCCGCGACGGCCGGCGGCGCCAGAGCGCGGCGAGCCACGCCGCCATGACGGCGGCGAAGGCCAGCGCGCCGACCAGGCCGCGCTCCGCGAGGGTATTCAGGTACACGCTGTGCGCGTGCGGAAACTCCGAGTAGTCCCGCGCGTCGAACGGCTTGCCCGCTTCCGTGCGCCAGCGCTTCACGTCGTCGAGCTTGACCCGGCCGTAGTTGTCCATGCCGATGCCGAACAGCGGATAGCGCTGCCAAGCGACGAGCGCCGCGCGCCAGATGCCGTCGCGGTACGCGAGGACGTTCTGCTGCTCGACGTTCCTCTGGTGCTTGCGGACCACCTCCACCTGGCCGACGAGCGCGAAAGCCACGGTGGCCGCGATGAGCACGAGCGCCGCCACCAGCGGTCGCCGCGAGCGCGGCCACCACGCGGCCGCCAGGACGAGCAGCATGGCGAGCGCCACGCCGATGCCGGCCCGGCTCGCGCTGACGACGAGCGAGATCAGCAGCACCACCACCATGCCCGCGGCCAGCGCGCCGCCGCCGGAGAACAGCCATGCGGCGCAGGCGCCGAGCATCACGGCGCAGTAAATCGCCGTGTGGTTGACGTGGCCGACGGAGTTGAGCTCGAGGAACTCGGCGAGCTCGTGCCACAGCCGCCAGTGGCCGAGCGCGAGGCCGAGCGCCACCGAGGCGACGAGCGCCAGGAACACCCAGCGGCGCTCGTTCATCGAGTAGTCGGAGCGCTTGAGCAGCCACAGCACGGCGCCGTAGCGCGCAAGGTCGACGGCGCCGCGCCACTGGCTGCCGTCCAGGCCGGCGAACGCCGCCACCACCCAGCCGGAAGCGATCCACGCCGCGATCAGCGTATCCCACAGGTCCCACGGCCCGCCGAAGTCCCGCCGCCTCGCCCGATTGGCGAGCCAGGCGACGATGTACACCAGCCAGGCGATGCTCTTCGGCGCCTCGTAGAGCGGCAGGAACATCGCCAGCGCCAGCAGCGCGCCCACCTCGACCCGCCGGCCGGGCGTCACGCCGCCTCCTGCGCCGCCTGGCGGTAGATCGCCTCCATGCGGTCCAGCATTCGCTCGGCCGACAGAGCCTGCGCGCAATGCGCGCGCGCCTCGTCGCCCAACCTCCGCCTGAGGTCTGCGTCTGACATCAAGCGTGCGAGCGCCTCTTGCAGGGGCGGCACCTGCATCGGCGGCACGACGAGCGCCGTGCGGCCTTCGATCGCCAGCTCGCTCATGCTGCCGACATGGGTCGTCACGCAAGGCAGCCCGGTCAGCATCGCCTGCAGCAATGCCTGCGGCACGCCTTCGTTCGCGTACGAGGGCAGCGCAAAGATGTCCAGCGCCTGCAGCCAGGGCACCACGTCGCGCTGGTTGCCGGCAAAGATGACCCGCTCGCCGAGCGCCAGCTGCCGAACCTGTTGTTCGAGTGCCTGGCGCTGCGGACCGTCACCGACGACCACCAGCGTCGCCTCCGGCGGCAGGGCTTCAAGAAGGAAGCGGTGGCCCTTCCAGCTGCGCAGCGTCGCGACGATGCCGATGAGCATCCTGTCCCTGGGAAGAGCGAGCTGCGCACGGGCATAGGCGCGATCGCCAGGGCGGAAGCGCGACGGGTCGGCGCCGGTCGGCACCGATTCGACCTTGTCGGGCGCCAGCCCGTTGCGCTCGATCAGTTCGCGCCGCAGCGCCTCTCCGGCAGTGACGATGCGCGCCGGGCGGCTGTAGAGCCAGCGGCTCATGACGTTGCGCGGCACGGGGGCGGAGATGTGGCGCGTGCGCACGATGGGCGTTCGCCGGCCGAGCAGCGCGAACGCGCTCAACCACGAATCGGTCGAGCTGTGCGTGCTCACCACATCGGCCGGGTTCTCAGTGAACCACCGGCGCAGCGCAAAGACCCCGGCGGGCCGCTTCCTGCCAATCGGGAGGGCTACCGTGCGCAGCCCCCACGCCGGCGCCTCGGTGAAGATGCGCGCCTCCGGCGGGCAAAGGAGCGTGAGCTCGTGTCCGCGACGCGCCAGGCCTTGCGCCTCCGCCAGGATGCGCAGCTCCTGCCCGCCCCAGCCGAGCGAGGACTCCGTATGAACGATCCTCATGCCGCCGCGCGCTCGGCGGCGTACTGGATGCGGTAGAGCCGCGCGTAGATGCCGTCCTGGGCGAGCAGCTCGGCGTGGGTGCCGAGCTCCGCCACGCGGCCGCGCTCGAGCACCGCGATGCGGTCGGCACGCTCGATGGTCGACAGGCGGTGCGCGATGACGATGGTGGTGCGCCCGCGCATCAGCGTATCGAGCGCGGCCTGCACCTGCCGCTCGGATTCGGAGTCGAGCGCCGAGGTGGCCTCGTCGAGGATCAGCACCGGCGCGTTCTTGAGCAGCGCGCGCGCGATCGCGAGCCGCTGGCGCTGGCCGCCGGAGAGACGCATGCCGTTCTCGCCGATCAGCGTGTCGAGGCCGTCCTGCGTCTCGCGGATGAAGCCCATGGCGTGCGCGGCCTCGGCCGCCGCGATGACGTCCTTCTCCGAGGCGCCCGCCATGCGGCCGTAGGCGATGTTCGCGCGGATGGTGTCGTTGAAGAGCACGACCTCCTGGCTGACCAGCGCGACGTTGGCGCGCAGGCTCTCCAGCGTCAGCTCCTCGAGGTCGTGGCCATCGAGCAGGATGCGCCCCGAGCCCGGCGAATAGAACCGCGGCAGCAGGTTGACGAGCGTGGTCTTGCCGCCGCCCGACGGGCCGGCGAGCGCCAGCGTCTCGCCCGGGCGCACGCGCAGGTCGATGCCGGCGAGCGCGGGCTCCGCGCGCGTCGGGTAGGTGAAGCTGACATTCTCGAACACCACCTCGCCGCGCGCGCGGCCGAGCACGATGCGGCCGCGATCCTCCTCGGCCGGCGTGTCGATCAGGCCGAACACGCTCTCGGCGGCGGCGAGGCCGCGCTGGATGTGCGGGTTGAGCTCGGTGAGGTGCTTGATCGGAGCGAGCAGCATCATCATCGCCGTCATGAACGAGGCGAACTCGCCGACCGTGGCGCGCGTGCCGACCGTGTCCTGCATGGCGATGTAGACGATCACCGCCACCGCGGTGGCGGCGAGGACGTGCGTGATCGGCGTGGTCAGCGCGGCGGCGATCTGCTCGCGCATCAGGAAGCCGCGCAGCGTCGACGCGGTTTTCAGGAACCGCTTCGCCTCATACGCCTCGCCGCCGAACACCTTCACGACCTTGTGGCACTCGATGGTCTCCTGCAGGACATGCACCAGGTCGCCGGTCGAGCGCTGCGCGCCGCGCGCCATCTTGCGCAGCCGGCCGGCGATCGTGCGCACGGTGAAGCCGATGGGCGGCGCGATGAGCAGCGTGATGAGCGTCAGCTTCCAGTTCAGGTAGAACAGCCACGCCAGCAATCCGATGACGGCGATCGAGTCGCGCACCAGCACCGTCAGCACGAACGTCGCCGCGCCGCTGACGTTCGTCACGTCGTACGCCACCTTGGACAGCAGCGCGCCCGAGCTGTTGTCGGCGTAGAAGCGCGCCGGCAGGCGCAGCAGCCGGTCGAACATCGCCTTGCGCAGATCGAGCACCACCCGGCTCGACACCCAGTTCATCAGGTAGGACGAGGTGAACGTGAGGATGCCGCGCACGAAGAAGATGCCGACGATCGCCGCCGCGAAGACGATCGGCGGCTGCGAGGGTCCCTGGGCGCCGAAGCCGGCGTCCAGCAGCGGCTTGATCAGCGCCGGGAAGAGCGGCTCGGTGGCGGCCGCCGCGACCATGCCGAGCACCGCGAGGCCGAACACCTTGGCGTAAGGGCGCACATACGACAGGAGCCGCAGGTAGAGCTGGCTCGAGCTCGTCACGCCGCCTCCTGCTTGAGCCCGGCGTACAGCTCGGCGAGACGGCCGGCCATGCTTTCGAGGCCGTAGCGCTCGGCCGTGGCGCGCGCCGCCTGCTGCAGGCCGCCTCGCCGGATGGCCTCATCGGCTTCGCGCATCAACCGCGCGATGCCCGCCGGGTCGTCCGGCTCGCATACCCAGCCGTTCACGCCGCGCTCGACGATCTCGGCGGCGCCGCAGCGCGAGCTGACGATGGCCGGCAGGCCCATGGCGAATGCTTCGAGCACGGTATTCGGAAAGGGGTCGTAGCGGCTCGGAAGGATAAGGCAGTCCGCGGCGGCATACAGCGGCCGGACGTCGTTGCGCCCGCCGAGAAAGCGCACCCGCTCGAGCCCGGCGGCCTGCGATTCGAAGCGCGCGCGCTCGCGGTCGGTGCCCACCACGACCAGCCAATAGCCCGCGTGCGCCGCCTGGCGGAAGGCTTCGATCGCAGCCTGCAGCCCCTTGCGCGCGAAGCCGGCGCCGACGAACAGGAACACCGTGTCGCGCGGCTGGCAGCCGAGCTCGGCCCGGGCGGCGCCGCGCAGCTGGTCTTTGGATTCCAGGCTGAAGTGGCCGAGGTCCACGCCGTTGTAGACCACGTGCAGCTTCTCCGGCGCGATGCGAAAGGCCCGCCGGATCTCTTCGCTCACCATGCGCGAGTTGCAGATCACGGCCCGCAGGCGCGGATGCTCGAACATGCGGCGCTCGGCCGTGCAGACGTAGCGATGATAGGGATTGATCGCCATCCCCAGCCGTTCGAACGCGCCGGCGACCCGGGAGCGCAACTCCAGCCAGCGGCGGTGCACGCCGTCGCCCGCGCGGTAGACGTCGCAGCCGGGGATGCGCTCGTGCGACTGCACGAGATCGAAGCCTTCGCGCCGCCACGCCTTGCGGGCCGCGCGCGCAAACGACCAGTCGCGCCACACCTTGCCGATGTAGAACGGGTCGACCTGCAGCGTCCGCCGCGCGCCCCAGCCTTCGGCCTTTCGCGCAATGAGCGTCACTTCGGCCCCGGCGCGCTCCAGCGCCGGCACGGCGCGCGAGACGAAGCGCTCCGCGCCGCCGAACGGGTTGTATCGCTGCCGGACGATCGCCAATCGGAGCTTCAAGCGGTCAATAGCTCGCGCGCGGCGGCCTGCACGGCGTCGACCGGCAGGAGCGTGAGGCACTCGCTGACCTTGCCGCCGCCGCAGCCGTCGACGCGGCACGGGCGGCACGAATGGGTGGTGGTGACGACGCGGCGCTCGACGTTCCACGGCCCCCACTCCTGCTCGCAGCTCGGGCCAAAGAGCGCCACGGTCGGCGTTCCCATCGCCGCCGCAAGGTGCATGGGCATGGAGTCGACGCCGATGAAGATCCGGGCGCGCGCGGTGAGCGCGCCGAGCTCCTTCAGCGAAAGCTTGCCGGCGAGGTTGAGCGGCTGGCTCGTGCAGCGCTTGAGGATTTCATCGATCAGGCCGGTCTCCCCGGGCGCCGCCGTCAGCACGACCGGGTGGCCTTCCATTGCCAGGCGGTCCACGAGCTGCGCATTGCGCTCGGCGGGCCAGCATTTGAAGGTCCAGCGCGAAGCCGGGTGCATGTGCACGAAACCCTCAGGCAGTCCCAGGGCCGCGATTTTCGCCTCGGCCTCTGCGCCGGGCGTGAAGTGCACCTTGCGCTGCTCCAGGCCCGGCTGCACGCCGATGCGGCGCAGCGCATCGAGGTGCACCTCGACCTGGTGGCGGTTGCGCACCAGCGGATAGAAATGGGTGAAGCTGTTGCGCCACCAGCGGCCGCGCTGCGGCTGTATGGGCGCGACGGCGTAGCGCACGCCGAGCAATCGCGCGAGCCACGCGCCGCGCGGATGCTCGGTG
>DASSPL010000202.1:0-5677 GCA_035699685.1 Burkholderiales bacterium
CTGTCCGTGCCGGCGGAGCCGCACGGCGCCTTCTACATCTACGCCGATTGCGGCGCCGATGCGCGCCGCTACTGCATGGACCTGCTGGAGAAGGAGGGCGTGGCCGCGACGCCGGGAGTGGACTTCGGCGCCAACGGCACCGAGCGCTTCGTGCGCTTCGCCTACACCCGGGCGATGGGCGACCTCGAGGAGGCCGCCCGGAGGATCAGGCGCTTTGCTGGGGCTTCTTTGCCCGCTGCCTGAGGACTTCGAGCCGGGCGCGCTCCGCAAAGACCTTGTTGGCGTACTGCGAGGTCGGCTCGTCGAAGGCGCCGGCGTACATCTGCAGCGCCGTCTCCATGTCGCGGAAGCGGCGGTAGTACTCGCGCAGGATCTGAGTGCCGACCTGGATGTTGACCTCCGGGTCGAGCAGCGCGTGCTCGCCGCCGTGATCCATCAGCTTCTCGAGGTGGTACTTCGGGATGACCTGCATCAGGCCTTTCGCCCCCATCGTGCTCTCGGCCACCGGGTTGTAGCGCGACTCGATCGCCATCACGGCGAGGACGAGGAGCGGGTCGACCGAGTGCTGCTCGGCGGCGCGGTACGCGGAGGCGACGTAGCCGGCGACCGCCATCTCCGAGACGCGGTAGCGCTTGGCGATGAATTCGGTGACGGCGCGCTGCTCGCGCTCCAGCGGGCTCTCGGCCTGCGGCTGGATCGGGCCGGCGACCGCCTTGGCCGGCTCGAAGAAGGTATCGGCGGCCAGCGCCGGCAGGCGCTTTACCGCCTCGCCGTCCAGGGGGAGCAGCATCAGGCCGCCGATGGCGACCAGACCGATGAGTGCCAGGAAGCTCTTCGCGCCAGCGTAGGCGCGCACCACGAGTTGCTTGGCCATGCGGTACCTCCTTACCCGGACGGACTGGTCTACGACCGGGGCCAGATGGCTTAACGCACCGACGGGTGCACTAAGGGACGCACTACCGGGCAGTGCGTTTTTGTGCGATGCAGCGGCGCGAATGATATTGGACATTTCTCAATCCTGTCAATCACTTCGCCCCTCCTCGCGCAGGCGCAAGCCGCCCGCGAAACACCTTGTTCTTGTAGCACTTTCCGGGATTGCACTTCGGTACCCCCCGGTAAAATACTGTCCGAGGGTGAAGCCGCGGACCGGCCCAGGTCTCGTTTCTTGGGCCGATTGGACCTTGCCGGTCCGCTGAGCTTCGAGGGCCTGGCGGGGAGCTTTCGCTCCCCGCCTCTCCTCGGGTTCCCGGTTACGGCCGGGAGCCCGTGGGGAATGGCCAAGCGGCCGCTGGATTCAGCGCGGGTCTCGCGCCGGAGGTCGCAGCGGACGACGGCTGTGATGCAGGTGCCGTCGTCTCCGCAGGGCTGGCCTTGGGTAGGGCGGCTTTGGTGGCCTTTTTCTTTTTCCCCGCCTTTTTCTTCTTCTTGGCGGATTTCTTTGCTGCCGCCTTTTTCTTACCCGCTTTTTTCAGTGACTTCTTCTTTTTTCCTGATGCCCTCTTCTTCTTCTTTTTCTTTCCGCCTTTTTTCGCTTTTTTCTTCGCCATGCTCATTCTCCTTCAAGGTTGTTGAACAACAAAAAGCCCGGCCAAACGGCGCGGACTATCCAACCGCCGGCGTGGTGTTGCCGCCGCCGGCATGCTGAATGGGGTGGGCACGGGAGGCGAGATCCTGGTACAGGATGTCGCTGTCGAGACGGATGCCGCCCTCCCAGGTGACGGTGGCGGTGTCCGGATCGACGGTCACTTTCTCGAACTCGCGCACGTCGCGCCAGAGCTGGAACGCGCCGATCTCGAGAAGATTGCCGAGGAAGACCGAGCCTTCGAGTCCGTCGTCGAAGCGCAGCCACAACTTGTAATCCTCCTCGGCCTTGCATGCTGTGATTCTATGCATTTCATCCCACTCCTCTTGCATGTTGCTCCCCCTCGTGATTGCTTTTTCGCGTCACGCGTTGCGTGAAAACATCATTTACTCCCAATTCAACGCGCCTCCGGTCTGATACTCGATGACGCGCGTCTCGAAGAAGTTGCGCTCTTTCTTCAGATCGATCATCTCGCTCATCCACGGGAAGGGGTTCTGCGCGCCGGCGTACAGCGCCTCGAGGCCGATCTGCTGGCAGCGGCGGTTGGCGATGAAGCGCAGGTACTCCTTGAACATCGGCGCGTTCAGCCCGAGCACGCCGCGCGGCATGGTGTCCTCGGCGTAGCGGTACTCGAGCTCCACCGCCTTCCTGAACAGGCCCTGGATCTCCTCGCGGAAAGCCGGGGTCCACAGGTGCGGGTTCTCGAGCTTGATGGTGTTGACCAGGTCGATGCCGAAGTTGCAGTGCATCGACTCGTCGCGCAGGATGTACATGTATTGCTCTGCAGCACCGGTCATCTTGTTCTGCCGGCCGAGCGCCAGGATCTGCGCGAAGCCGACGTAGAAGAACAGGCCCTCCATCAGGCAGGAGAACACGATCAGGCTCCTGAGGAGCTGCTGGTCGGCCTGCGGCGTGCCGGTCCGGAAGCCGGGGTTGGTGAGCACGTCGATGAACGGCACCAGGAACTCGTCCTTGTCCCGGATCGACTGCACCTCGTGGTAGGCGTTGAAGATCTCGCTTTCCTCGAGGTCCAGGCTCTCGACGATGTACTGGTAGGCGTGGGTGTGGATCGCCTCCTCGAAGGCCTGGCGCAGCAGGTACTGGCGGCACTCGGGGGCGGTGATGTGCCGGTAGGTGCCGAGCACGATGTTGTTGGCGGCGAGCGAGTCGGCGGTGACGAAGAAGCCGAGGTTCCTCTTGACGACGCGCCGCTCGTCCTCGGTCAGACCGTTCGGGTCCTTCCACAGCTGGATGTCGCGGCTCATGTTGATTTCCTGCGGCATCCAGTGGTTGGCGCAGGCGGCGAGGTACTTCTCCCAGGCCCACTTGTACTTGAACGGCACCAGCTGGTTGACGTCGGCCTGCGAGTTGATGACCCGCTTGTCCTCGACCGACACGCGGCGCATCTTCTCGTCCTGGACTTCTGCCTTCGCCGGGCTGGGCGGCACGAAGCCGCTGGTCGGCAGGGCTAGGTCTTCGAACTTGAGCATGTTCATTGGATGGCGACCGAGCGGCCGCGGAATATCTCGTTCAGTTCGGGTTGGCAGAACCGGATCAGCTCGCGCTCGACGGCCTGGCGGCTCTCCAGGCTCGAGTGCGGCATCCAGTGCACGGCGATGTGGATGCTGAGCTCGTAGTCGGCGATGTCCAGCCAGCTGGCGCGGCCGCTGCGCGCGGAAGGAAAGCCGCGCTCGGCGAAGTTGTCGCTGCTGCCGAAAAACACCGGGCGGTAGGGCGGGACGCAGCGCGCGTCGGGCACCAGGATGCAGTACACGCCGGCCCTTGCCGGCGGCGTCCACGCCGAAATCGGCAGGGGCCCCTCGAAGAGCTTGTGGGCCAGCCTGATTGTGCGGATCGGGCTATTTGTCATGGGAGTTGCGCATCGCCTGGGCGAGCATCAGCGTGCGAAGGGTCGGCGCGTGCTTGTCGACCGGCTTGAACTCGGGCTTGTAGGAGCGGGCGAGCTCGCGCGCCGCCTGCTCCCGCTGCGCCGGGGTGGAAAGCGCCATGTCGTGGGTGGCGATGTACAGGTTCCAGTCGGTGCCGGCGATGCTGGTCCACTCGGCATAGCGCTCATGGGTGCGCAGCAGCTCGCCGCTGAAGCCGGTCGACTGGCCGAAATAGAGCGCCCGGAAGGTCATCAGCCGCCAGCCCGGCACCATCACCGCGTAGAGGCCGGCCGCCTTCGGCGGCGACCAGAGCGGCGCGAGGAAGGGTCCCGAGAACTCCAGCGTGCCGAGGGTGATCACGTGTGATTACCCCTCATTGACAGGCCTCGCAGTCGGGGTTGTCGATCGAGCAGGCCTTGATCCCGGCTTCCGCCGTTTCGACGGTGCCCGCGGTCGCGGCGACCGCGTTCAGCGCGCCGGCCTTGCTGGTCGACTTCTCGGCGTGGGTGGCGCCCATCGCGCGCAGGTAGTAGGTGGTCTTCAGGCCGCGCAGCCAGGCGAGCTTGTAGGTCTCGTCGAGCTTCTTGCCCGAGGCGCCCGCCATGTAGATGTTGAGCGACTGCGACTGGTCGATCCACTTCTGGCGCCGCGCGGCGGCCTCCACCAGCCACTTCGGCTCGACCTCGAACGCGGTGGCGTACAGGCGGCGCAGCGCCGCCGGCGCGCGGTCGATGCGGGCGAGGTTGCCGTCGAAGTACTTGAGGTCGGCGATCATCACCTCGTCCCACAGCCCGGCCTTCTTCAGGTCCGCCACCAGGTAGTCGTTCACCACGGTGAACTCGCCCGACAGGTTCGACTTGACGAACAGGTTCTGGTAGGTCGGCTCGATCGAGGCCGACACGCCGATGATGTTGGCGATGGTGGCGGTGGGCGCGATGGCGAGGCAGTTGGAGTTGCGCATGCCGTGCTTCTTGATGCGCCCGCGCAGCGCGTCCCAGTCGAGGGTGCTCGAGCGGTCGAGCTCGACGTAGCCGCCGCGCTCGGCGGCGAGGAGATCGAGCGTGTCCTGCGGCAGCACGCCCTGGTCCCAGAGCGAGCCCGGGAACGAGGCGTAGCGGCCGCGCTCCTCGGCGAGCTCGGTCGAGGCCCAGTACGACGCGTAGGCCACCATCTCCATCGAGCGGTCGGCGAACTCGACCGCCTCGGCCGAGGCGTAGGGCAGCCGCATCTTGTGCAGGCAGTCCTGGAATCCCATGATGCCGAGGCCGACCGGGCGGTGGCGCAGGTTGGAATTGCGCGCCTTGTCGACCGCGTAGTAGTTGATGTCGATGACGTTGTCGAGCATCCGCATCGCCGTGCGGATGGTGCGCTTCAGCTTGTCGAAGTCGAGACGGCCCTCGGCGTCGAGGTGCGCGACCAGGTTGACCGAGCCCAGGTTGCACACCGCGATCTCGTCATCCGACGTGTTGAGCGTGATCTCGGTGCAGAGGTTGGAGCTGTGCACCACGCCGGCGTGCTGCTGCGGGCTCCTCAGGTTGCACGGGTCCTTGAACGTGATCCACGGATGGCCGGTCTCGAACAGCATGGAGAGCATCTTTCTCCACAGCTGGACCGCCGGCACCTTCTTGAACAGCTTCAGCTCGCCGCGCGCCGCCTTGTCCTCGTAGCGCAGGTACGCCTCCTCGAACGCGCGGCCGAACTTGTCGTGCAGGTCGCGGCAGTCGGAGGGCGAGAACAGGCTCCACTCGCCCTTTTCCATCACGCGCTTCATGAACAGGTCGGGAATCCAGTTCGCCGTGTTCATGTCGTGCGTGCGGCGGCGGTCGTCGCCGGTGTTCTTGCGCAGCTCGAGGAACTCCTCGATGTCGAGGTGCCAGGTCTCCAGGTAGGAGCAGACCGCCCCTTTGCGCTTGCCGCCCTGGTTCACCGCCACGGCGGTGTCGTTCACCACCTTGAGGAACGGCACCACGCCCTGCGACTTGCCGTTGGTGCCCTTGATGTGCGAGCCCATGGCGCGGACGTTGGTCCAGTCGTTGCCGAGGCCGCCCGCGAACTTGGAGAGCAGCGCGTTCTCCTTGATCGCCTCGTAGATGCCGTCCAGGTCGTCGGCCACCGTGGTGAGATAGCAGGACGACAGTTGCGAGCGCTGCGTGCCGGAGTTGAAGAGCGTGGGCGTGGACGACATGAAGTCGAACGTGGACAGCAC
>DASSPL010000203.1:0-5541 GCA_035699685.1 Burkholderiales bacterium
CACCGGCAAGCCGAAGGGCACGATGCACTTCCATCGCGACGTGATCGCCATGAGCGACTGCTTCCCGCGCTCGATCATGAAGATGCACAAGGACGACATCGTCTGCGGCACGCCGCCGCTCGCCTTCACCTTCGGCCTGGGCGGGATGCTGTGCTTCCCGATGCGCTATGGCGCGTCGACCGTGCTGGTGGAGAAGCACACGCCCGAGACGCTGCTCGAGACGATCCAGCGCTTCAAGTGCAACACCCTGTTCACCACCCCGATCATGTACCGGCAGATGGCCGCCCTCGCCCGGCAGTTCGACCTCAGGTCGCTGAAGAACTGCGTGTCGGCGGGCGAGGCGCTGCCCGACCCGACGCGGCAGGTGTTCAAGGACGCCACCGGCATCGAGATCATCGACGGCATCGGCTCGACCGAGATGTTCCACATCTTCATCTCGCACACGCGCGAGCGCGTGCGCCGCGGCGCGACCGGCTACGCCATCCCCGGCTACAAGGCGACCGTGCTGGACGAGGAGGGGCGCGAGTGCCAGGCCGGCCAGATCGGCAAGCTGGCGGTGAAGGGCCCGACCGGCTGCCGCTACCTCGCCGACGACCGGCAGCTCAACTACGTCAAGAACGGCTGGAACGTCACCGGCGATGCCTACGTGCGCGACGACGACGGCTACTTCTTCTACCAGGCGCGCACCGACGACATGATCATCTCGGCGGGCTACAACATCGCCGGTCCCGAGGTCGAGGCGGCGCTCCTAGCTCACCCGGCGGTGGCCGAATGCGGCGTGGTCGGCTGGCCCGACGAGGAGCGCGGCACCATCGTCAAGGCGTTCGTCGTGCTCAAGCCCGAGAACCCGAAGTCCGACGAGATGAAGAAGGCCCTGCAGGAGCACGTCAAGCAGGCCATCGCGCCCTACAAGTACCCGCGCGCCGTCGAGTTCATCGACAGCCTGCCGCGCACCGAGACCGGCAAGGTGCGGCGCTTCAAACTGAGGAAGGACGCATGATCGAGTCCCTGCAACCGCCCGGCTGGGCGAAACCGAAGGGCTACGCCAACGGCATCGCCGCCACCGGCAAGCTGGTCTTCACCGCCGGACAGATCGGCTGGACCGGCGAGGGCAAATGGGAGGCGCGCGACTTCGCCGGCCAGTTCAGGCAGGCGCTCAAGAACTGCATCGACGTCGTCGCGCAGGCCGGCGGCACGCCGCAGCACATCGTGCGGCTCACCTGGTACGTGGTCGACAAGCAGGAATACCTCGCTTCGCTCAAGGACGTGGGCGCCGCCTACCGCGCGCTGATGGGCCGGCACTTCCCGGCCATGGCGGTGGTGCAGGTGAGCGGCCTGATGGAGCCCGAGGCGAAGCTCGAAATCGAAGCCACAGCGGTGGTGCCATGAAAGTCACGATCATTGGAGGAGGGCCCGGCGGCCTGTACTTCGCGCTGCTCGCGAAGAAGGCCTGGCCGCGCTGGGACATCACGGTCTACGAGCGCAACCGCCCGGACGACACGTTCGGCTTCGGCGTGGTGTTCTCCGACCAGACGCTCGACACGTTCAAGGCGTACGACGCCGTCACCTACGAGCGCATCCGCCGGCGCTTCGCCTACTGGGGCGACGTCGACGTGGTCTACAAGGGCGAGACGCTGCGCTCGGGCGGCAACGGCTTCTGCGGCTGCTCGCGCGTGGCGCTGCTCAACATCCTGCAGGACCGCGGCCGCGAGCTCGGCGTGCACATGCGCTTCCAGCGCGACGTCGACGACATCACCGAGTTCGCCGACTCCGACCTGATCGTCGTCGCCGACGGCATCAACTCGAAGATCCGCGAGAAGTACAGGCAGCACTTCCAGCCGAGCGTCGACCTGCGCCCCAACAAGTTCACCTGGCTCGGGTCGACCAAGCCGCTGGACGCGTTCAAGTATTTCTTCCGCGAGACCCAGGAAGGCCTGATCGTCGCCCACTGCTACCAGTACGAGCCCGACCGCTCGACCTGGGTGATCGAGACCGACGAGACCACCTGGCGCAACTTCGGCTTCGACCGGCTCTCCGAGACCGAGATGCTGCCGGTGATCGAGAACGTGTTCGCCGAGGAGCTCGACGGCCACAAGTTGATCAACAACCGCTCGCTGTGGCGCAATTTCCCCACCATCACCAACAAGACCTGGGTCATGGGCAATGCAGTGCTGGTCGGGGATGCGAAGGCGACCGCCCATTTCTCCATCGGCTCGGGCACCAAGCTCGCCATGGAGGATGCCATCGCGCTGTACGAGGCCTTCCGGCGCCACCCGGAGGTTAAGAAAGCGCTGACCGTCTATGACACCGCGCGCCGCGAGGAAGTGGAGAAGACCCAGCACGCGGCGAACGTGTCGCTCGCCTGGTTCGAGCACATGCGCCGCTACTGGGGGATGGAGCCCGAACAGTTCGCCTTCGGCGTCATGTCGCGCTCGAAGCAGATCACCTGGGAGAACCTGGAGCTGCGCGACGAGGCCTTCGTGCGGCGCGTGCATCGCTGGTTTGCGAAGAAGGTGCAGAAGCAGGGCTTCGACATCGACCTCGACAACCCGCCGGTGCCGATGTTCACGCCCTTCCGCCTGCGCGACATGGTGGTGGAGAACCGCGTCGTGGTGTCGCCGATGGACCAGTACTCCGCGGTCGACGGCGTGCCGGGCGAATGGCATCTCGTGCACCTGGGCAGCCGCGCCATCGGCGGCGCGGGCCTGGTCTACGTGGAGATGACCTGCCCGTCGCCGGAGGGGCGCATCTCGCCGGGAGACACCGGGCTCTGGAACGAGGCGCAGCGCGACGCGTTCAAGCGCATCGTCGATTTCTGCCACACGCACTCGAAGGCGAAGCTCTGCATGCAGCTCGGCCACTCCGGCCGCAAGGGCTCGACCCAGCTCGGCTGGGAGCGCATGGACCATCCGCTGGAGAGCGGCAACTGGCCGGTGGTGTCGGCCTCGCCGATCCCCTACTACGAGGGCATCTCGCAGGTGCCCGTCGAGCTCGACCGCAAGGGGATGCAGAAGATGGTCGACGACTTCGTCCGCTCGACCCGGTATGCGGACCAGGCCGGCTTCGACATGCTGGAGCTGCACATGGCGCACGGCTACCTGCTCGCCAGCTTCATCTCGCCGCTGACCAACCAGCGCAAGGACGACTACGGCGGCAGCATCGAGAACCGCATGCGCTTCCCGCTGGAGGTGTTCCGCGCCTGCCGTGCGGCATGGCCGGAGAAGAAGCCGATGTCGGTGCGCATCTCGGCGACCGACTGGGCGCCGGGCGGGCTGAGCGGAAGCGATTTGATCGCGCTCACGAAGATGCTAAAGGAGGCGGGCTGCGACCTGATCGACTGCTCGACCGGGCAGACGGTGCCGCACCAGCGGCCGGTCTATGGGCGCATGTACCAGGCGCCGTACGCCGATTGGGTCCGGAACGAGGTCGGCATCGCGACCATGACGGTCGGCGCGGTGACCACGCCGGACCAGGTGAATACGCTGCTTGCGTCGGGCAAGGCCGACCTGGTGGCATTGGCGAGGCCGCACCTCGCCAATCCCTACTTCACCCTGCAGGCTTCGGCCTGGTACCAGCACATGGGGCAGTACTGGCCGCCGCAGTACCTCTCCGGCCGCGACCAGGCGTTCCGTAACGCGCCCCGCGAGCGGGCCGAGCAGAAGGAGCTTCGCATCAAGGCGCGGCCCGACAGCCACGAGGTGAAGGACAGCGGCACCGTCAGCAAGAAGGCCGCATGATCACCCTGTGGGAGCTCAAGGGCAGGGGCGGGCGTCCTTACAGCTCGTTCTCCTGGCGCGCGAAGATGGCGCTCAAGCACAAGGGGTTCTCGTACGAGAGCATCCCGGTGCCGATGAGCGACAAGGCGGCGATCGCCTTCTCCGGCGGCAAGACCGTGCCGGTCATCAAGGACGGCGAGACTGTGGTTCGCGATTCCTGGAAGATCGCCGAGTACCTCGAGGAAAAGTATCCCGATCGTCCGACCCTCTTCGGCGGCGCCGTCGGCAAGGGCCTCGCCTACACCTACAACACGTGGGCCGATCGCGTGCTCCTGCCGGCGATGATGCCGGTGATCGTGGCCGACCTCTTCGAGCGCGTCGATCCGTCCGACGAAACGTACTTCCGTCAGATGTTCGAAGGCTTTCTCAAATGCACCCTCGAGGAAGCCCGCCAGCGGGTGCCGCAGGCGAAGGAGCGATTGTCAAGAATCTTGGAGCCGATGCAGGCGGTGACGAAGCGCCAGCCCTTCGTCTGCGGGCAAAGTGCCGCATACGGCGACTACATCCTGTTCTCGATCGTGCAGTGGGCGCGCATCGCGAGCCCGCAAGACATCTTTAACAATTCCGACCCCCTGCACGTCTGGCGGGAGCGAATGCTCGACCTGTACGATGGCTTCGCGCGCAAAATCCCCACTGCTTAAATGCTCTCGCATGTCGGCAAGTACGAGGTCAAGCGACTGCTTGGCAAGGGTGCGACCGGCTCGGTTTACCTCGCCGTCGACCCCTTCGGGCAGCGCGAGGTCGCCATCAAGGTCCTCGAGAAGATGCCCAGGGACCCGGAGGAGGCGCGCCGCCAGCTCCGCTTCTTCCAGAACGAAGCCGCGCTCGCCGGGAAGCTGCGCCATCCTCACATCGTAAGCATCCTCGACGCGGGCCTCGAGGATGTGAGCGGCGACGAGCCGCTGCGCTACCTCGTGATGGAGGTGGTCGACGGGCCGCCGCTCACCAGGTGGTGCGATCGAAGCGGCCTGCTGCATCCCGCGCAGGCGGTCGAGATCGGCTACAAGTGCTGCAAGGCGCTCGAGTTCGCCAACACGCTCGGCGTCGTGCATCGCGACATCAAGCCGGCCAACATCCTCACCCGGGACGAGCTGGAGATAAAGGTGTCGGACTTCGGCGCGGCGCAGCTCGCCCGCGCCGACGTGACGCAGGTCTCCGGCGTGGGCTCGCCGGCCTACATGTCGCCCGAGCAGGTGCGCGGCGACGAGATCGACTTCCGCACCGACATGTTCTCGCTCGGCGGCGTGCTGTACCACCTGCTCACCGGCCGGCGCCCGTTCGACGGCGGCACGACCTACGAGCTGATCGAGAACATCATGGGCGGCACGCCCGCGGCGCCGTCGCAGGTGCGGCCGGAAGTGCCGACCGCGCTCGACGACGTGGTGCTGCGCGCGCTCGGCAAGGCGCGCGACGACCGCTTCGCGAGCTGGGACGAGTTCGCCGATGCGCTCGCCAGGATCGCCGGCCAGAGCCGGGGCGGCAGCGAGCTTTCCGACGCCGAGCGCTTCGGCGCCTCGCGGCGCCTCGCGTTCTTCAAGCGCTTCAGCGACGTCGAGCTGTGGGAAGCGGTGCGCGCCTCGCGCTGGCAGCTCCATCCGGCGGGCGAAGCCCTGATCCGCGAGGGCACCGAGGACGAGCACCTCTACATCGTCGCCTCGGGCCTGCTCAAGGTCACGCAGCGCGGCAAGCTGCTCAACGCCGTGAGCCCCGGCGAGTGCGTCGGCGAGATGGCCTATGCGCGGCGCAACGGCAACATGCGCAGCGC
>DASSPL010000204.1:0-12294 GCA_035699685.1 Burkholderiales bacterium
ATCCAGATCGCGCGCCGCTTCCACGGCCGCGCGCTGACCGCGTTCGGCATCGGCACCAACCTGACGAACGATCTCGGCTACGAGCCGATCAACATCGTCATCAAGATGACCGAGTGCAACGGCCAGCCGGTGGCCAAGGTATCCGACGCGCCGGGCAAGACGATCAGCAAGGACGAGGGCTACCTGCGCTATCTCCGGCAGGTGTTCGGCCTCGAGCCGGCGGAAAAAACATAGGAACGGCCCTCGGCGTTCTCGCCACCTGCTTCGCGCTCAACATGTTCGGGCGCGGGCTGGGCGACACCTACACCGTCTTTCTCATCCCGCTGGAGCGGGAGTTCGGCTGGTCGCGCTCGCAGACCACCGGCGTCTACTCGGTCTACCTGCTGGTCAACGGCTTCACCGCGCCGCTCGTCGGCCTGGTCTTCGACCGGCTCGGCCCGCGCTGGGTGTACGGCGCGGGCATGGCCTGCCTCGGGACCGCCTTCTACTTCGCGAGCACCCTGTCGAGCCTCTGGCAGTTCTACCTGTTCGTCGGCGTGATGGTCGGCGTGGGGGTCAGCCTCAACGGCATGGTGCCGGGCTCGGCGCTCCTCGCGCGCTGGTTTCGCGCCAAGCTGTCCACCGCCATGGGTGTCGCGTACTCGGCGTTCGGCGCCGGCACGCTGCTGTTCGTGCCGCTCGCCCAGCACCTGATCGCGGAGTTCGACTGGCGCGCGACCTACCGCATGCTCGGCGGCGCGCTCCTCATCCTCGCGCCTGTGGTGATGCTGGCGCTGCCCTGGCGCACCTTCACCGCCGGCAGCCCGGAGGCGCGGCCGGCGCGCGCCAGGGGCGCGGGCGAAGGCTGGACCTGGCGGGCTGCCATGCGCACGCCGGTGTACTGGGGCCTCACGCAGGTGTTCTTCTTCACCGCCGCCGGCATGTTCTGCGTGGTGGTGCAGCTCGTCGCCTTCTTCATCGACGCCGGCTTCTCGCCGCTCAAGGCGGCGACCGCCTTCGGCGGCATCGGCATGATGTCGGCGCTTTCGGTCATGGGCAGCGGGCCGCTGTCCGACCGCTTCGGCTACCGCCAGACCGTATCGGCAAGCTTCGTCGGCACGGCAAGCGGCATGGTCCTGCTCATGCTGATGGCGGTGTTCCCCGAGCCGTGGCTGCTCGTGCTGTTCGTGCCGGTGTTCGGCCTGTGCATGGGGGTGCGCGGCCCGATCGTATCGTCGGTCAGCGCCAAGTATTTCTCCGGCCCGCACGTCGCGACGATCTATGGCGGCATCTACGCCGCCAACGCCATCGGCGCCGCCTTCGGCTCGTATGTCGGCGGGCTCCTGCACGACCTCACCGGCGGCTACAAGCTGGCGTTCGCCTTCGCCCTGGTGTGCATCTGCATCGCCGCGGCACCCTTCTGGGTGGTACGCGACCTCAGGACTTTCCGCTGACCGCGCGCATGCGGCGCTCGCGCTCGCGCAGCGTGCAGCCGCGCAGGTCGGCGACGCCGTGCTCGGTGACGAAGAGCCCGGCCTCGCTGCGCGGTATCGACACCGGCCCCGAGAGCTTTTCCACCACCCGCGCCGCGGGCAGGGCGATGATCGAGACGCCGCCCGGCGACTGGCTGGCCGCGCGCACGAAGTCGAGTGCGCCGCCCACCGCGCCGACGTAGCTGCCTTTCGCCACCTCGCCGTTCACCTGTCCGGTGAGATCGACCTCGACCGCGGAATTGATCGCCACGAATCGTTCGATACCGGCGAGCGAGCGCGCCCCGTGGGTCACATCGGTTGAAGCGAGCTTGAGCGCCGGGTTGTCGCGCGCCCATTCGAACAGCGCGCGCGTGCCCATCAGCGCGCCGCCGACGCAGCGCTTCCAGGGCACCGTGCGCACCAGGTCGCACACCGCCCCGGAGTGATAGCTGAGGTCCCGTCTGCTGCTCAAGGCGGAAAGGATCGCATTGGGCAGCGTGCCGATGCCGCATTCGACCGTCGCGCCCTCCGGTACGCAGGAAGCTGCGTGCGCGGCGATGCGCCGCTCGAGATCGCTGGGATCGCTGTTGGGAAGCTCCACCGGCGCGCGCGACGTTTCCACCACCAGGGCGAAATCGTCGCGCCGCAGGAGGGGGTCGGTATGCGTCCAAGGCACCTGGTCGTTGATCTCCGCCACGACAGCGCGCGCGACCTTCAGCGCCGCGGCGAGATATTCGACGCCCAGTCCCAGGCTGTACTCGCCGCGGCCGTTCGGCGGGCTCACCTGCAGCATGAGCACATCGCAGCGAAGGCGGCCTGAGCGTATGAGCGGTGCGAGCTGCGAGTAGGGCGCGGGCAGGATATCCAGCGCGCCCGCGTCGGCGAGCTTGCGGTTGCTGCCCGTGCCGCAGTACGAGGAAAGGCGCAGGTGATCGGCATGCTCGGGCCGCAGCAGGCCGGAATAGCTTGAACCGATGAAGGCGCTGCAGCCGGACAGCGCCGCGCGCTGCGCCACGAGCGCCTCGACCAGGGTCTGCGGCTCGGCGCAGGCCTGGCCCCAGATGAGCGCATCGCCGGGCCGCACGACGGACGTCAGGTCGAGCATTACTTGCGTCTTACCGGCCTCGCGCCGCGCTCGTCGAAGTGGCGGTGCAGCACCACCTGGTCGCGCACTTTGCCGGAAATGCGCACCTTCACCGCCCACTCGCCCGGCATTTCGAGGTCGAGGCGCGCGAGGTATTCGCCGGGGCCGCTGCCCGGCCGCGCCTTGACCGGCTTGACGTTGTGCGCCATCGGCATCGACGGCATGTCGGCGCCGACGGTGACCTGCGCCCCTTCCAGCGGCTGGTCGCCGCGCGCCAGCCGTATCACGCAGTCGTAGATCAGGTCCTTGCCCGCCGGCTTGCATTGCATGTCGGCGCGCGTCTGTGCTAGCACCGTGAGCGGGGCGAGCAACACTGAGATGAGGAGGAGCTTCATCGTCCTTTCAGCCGGTGGACCAGATTCTCGTCGAGAAGACCCCGCGGCCGGAAGATGAGCAGCACGGCCACCAGGCCGCCGAACACGAGCATGCGGTAGCCCTGCAGGAAGCGGCTGCCCTCGAGCACGCCGATGTCGAGCGCCGCGCCGAGGAGCGGGCCGAAGACCGTGCCCAGCCCGCCGATCAGCGGGTAGGCGAGGCTGTGCACGCCGAGCATGAGGTCGAAGTTGCGCGGCTCGATGTACGTGTTGTGATGCGCGAAGAGCGCACCGCCGAGCGCGGCCAGCGCGCCGGAAGCGGCGACGCCGGCGAGCTTCAGCCTTTCGACGTCCACTCCCAGTGACCGCGCCAGCTCGGGGTCCTGTCCAACGGCGCGCAGCGTGGCGCCGAGCCGCGAGCGGTCCATCCACGCGATCGAGGCGGCTGCCGCGGCGAGCATGACCCAGACCAGGACGAGAAAGCCGAGCGGCTCCACGCCGCGCTCGAAGATCCAGCGGATGCCGCGGAAACCCTGGGTGCCGTCGGGCCCGACGATCTCGCCGGCGAGCTCGACCTGCCAGTGCAGGAGCTCGAAGCCGATGCGGAACATCTCGGCCGCGGCGAGCGTCGCCATGGCGAAGTACAGGCCGCGCAGGCGCAGCGCCGGCCAGGCGACCAGCGCCGCGGCCAGCGCGCCGCCTGCCATGGCGAGCACCGCCGCCAGCGGCAGCGGCCACGCGAACATCGCGGTGGCGATGCCCGCGGCGTAGGCGCCCACGCCGAAGAATGCCTGCTGGCCGAATGAAAGCTCGCCGCAGATGAGCACCACGTACGCGGAAAGGCCGAGAAACGAGATCAGGCCGATGTTGGTCAGGACGCCGATCGCGTATTCATCCATGGCGCGCGCGCGGCGAGAAGGACAAAAAGCAGGAAATAGGCGAGAAAGTCGCGCAGCTGGGGCCCGAGGTACCACTGGCTGTGGGCCTCGAGCAGGCCGAGCGCGAGGCCGCCGGCGACCGCGCCGGGCAGCGAGCCGAGGCCGCCGAGCATCATGGCGAGCAGTCCCTTGAGCGTCGACCACATCCCGAGCATGGGCGTGACCTGCTCCTGCGCCGCGACGATCAGGAATCCGGCGACGGCGCCGATGGCCGAGGCGAGGGCGAAGATGCGGATGGAGATTGCCGGCACGCTGATGCCCGACAGTCCCGCCGCCACGGGGTTGTCGATCACCGCGCGGACCGCCGCGCCGAAGCGGGTGCGGTAGAGCAGCCCCCACAGCGCGCCGCAGGCCGCGACGGCGACTCCGATCATCACCAGGGCCTCGACCCTGATCGTCAGCGAGCCCACGGCGAGCGGCCCTCCCTCATGCAGGGGCGGGAAGGCGTACAGATGCCCGGGCAGGACGAGCGTGGCCAGCTCCTCGAACTGCATCCACAGCGCGAAGCTCGCCACCATCGCGGTGATCGCCGAGCCGGCGCGGTGCGGAGCGAACGCGAGGCGTTCCACGTACGCGCCGGCAAGGACGCTCGCCGCCAGCATTACGGGGAAGAGCACGAACAGCCCGGCGTGGAAATGCAGGCTCGCCCACGTCGCGGCATAGGCGCCGAGCATGATGGCCGGGCCGTAGGACAGGTTGGCCCGGCGCAGGACGCCGAAGACAAGGGTGAAGCCCAGGGCGAGCAGCGAGTAGGAAGCGCCGGCCGCCAGGCCGTCCACCGAGTTCTGCAGGAAGTCAGTCATGCACCTAGATAGGCGCGGCGGATGACCTCGTCTTCCGCGAGCGAGCCCGGGTTTCCGCTGAAGGTGACGCGGCCCTGCTCCATGAGGAAGAAATGGCTTGCGACCTGAAGCGCCATGTGCGCGTTCTGCTCGACGAGGAAGATGGTGGTGCCGTCGCGGTGCAGCTCGGCAATGGTGCGGAAGATCTCTTCGACCACCAGCGGCGCGAGGCCGAGCGAGGGCTCGTCCATCAGCAGGAGCCTGGGGCGCGACATCAGGGCGCGCGCCACCGCCAGCATCTGCTGCTCGCCGCCGGAAAGCGTGCCGGCGAGCTGGGCGGAGCGCTCCTTGAGCCGCGGGAAGCGGCCGAACAGGCGCTCGATGTCTGGCGCGAGGTCGTCGCGGCGCTGGTAGGCGCCGGCGTGCAGGTTCTCGAGCACCGTCATCGACGGGAATACGAGCCGGTTCTCCGGCACCAGCGCGATGCCGCGCGAGACGATGGCGTCGGGCGCGCGGCCGGCGATGTCCTCGCCCTGGAACTTCACCGTCCCGCGCCGCGGCCTCAGCACGCCGGCGATGGTCATCATCAGGGTCGTCTTGCCGGCGCCGTTCGGGCCCAGGAGGCAGGTGATGCTGCCCGGCGCGATATCGAGCGACACGCCCTTCAGGGCTTCGATCGTGCCGTAGGCGGTGACGAGGTCGCGGATCTCGAGCATCAGGCGCCGCCCAGGTAAGCCTTCTTGACCGCCGGGTCGTTGCGCACCTCGGCCGGCGTGCCCTCGGCGATCTTCTGTCCGAAGTTGAGCACCGCGATGCGGTCGGTCACGCCCATGACGAGCTCCATGACGTGCTCGACCAGCAGGATGGTGATGCCACGCTCGCGCAGCTGGAGGATGCGGCTGCGCAGCTGGCCGATCTCCTCGTGGTTCATGCCGGCCGCCGGCTCATCGAGGAGCAGGAGCCTCGGCCGGGCAGCCATGGCTCTCGCGAGCTCCAGCCGGCGCTGCTCGCCGAAGGACAGGTTCGCCGCCAGCTCGTCCTGCCGCGCGGCGAGGCCGGAAAACTCCAGCAGCTCGGCGATCTCGGCGCGCACGCCGCGCTGGCCGCCGAGCCAGCGCGGGAAGAAGCCGCGGCTCTGCGTATCCTGCGGCGAGTTCTGCGCCACCCACAGGTTCTGCCATACCGTGAGCTGGCCGAAGAGGCGGATGTTCTGGAAGGTGCGCGCGATGCCGAGCTGCAGCCGCTTGTGCGTCGGCAGCCCGCCGAGCGATTGGCCGTCGTAGACGATATCGCCGGAGGTGAGCGGGAAGAGGCCGGCGATGATGTTCACCGCGGTGCTCTTGCCGGAGCCATTGGGGCCGATCAGCCCGAAGATCTGGCCCTTCGCCACCGCGAGATCGAGGCCGTCGACCGCGCGCACGCCGCCGAAATGGCGCGCCGCCTGGCGGAGCTCAAGCACGGCGTTTCCCGAACAGTCCATACGGACGCAGGTTCATGGCGAGCACGATGAGCGCGCCGAAGAGCAGGTTCCTCCAGTCGCCGAGGTCGCGCAGCCCTTCGATCAGGAACACCTGGACGAAGACCACGGCGGCGAGCGTGCCGAAGACGTTCGACAGTCCGCCGACGATCGGATAGGCGATCGCGAACGTGGCGACGAGGACGTTGAAGTTGGTGTGCTCGATGTGCGTCGTGTAGTGCGCGTAGATGCCGCCGCCGAGGCCGGCGATCGCCCCGCCGATGGTCATCGCGCTCACCTTGACCGCGGTGAGGTTGATCCCCACCGACTGCGCCGCCAGCTCGTCCTCGCCCACCGCGCGCAGCACCGCGCCGTAGCGCGAGCGGTCGAACCACCAGAGCAGCGCCATGACCAGCGCCACGAACACCCAGATGAACAGCATCACCTCGGCGGTGCTCCAGCCGTTCTCGGGAAAGTAGCGGATCTGGCGGAAGCCTTCGCCGCCGAGCGGCCCGACCTTGATGTCGCCCCGGGCGATCTGGTAGTCGAAGTTGAAGAAGAAGAGCCGGATGCCCTCGCCGAAGGCGAGGGTGGCGACGACCAGCATCAGGCCCTTCACGCGCAGCGCCGGGAAGCCGACCGCGCAGGCCGTGGCGGCGCCCATCAGCGAGCCCACGCCCAGCGCCGGGACCAGCGGCCAGCCGGCGAGCACCGTGAGCATGCCGGCGGCATAAGCGCCGATGGCGAAGAACGCGGCTTGCGCCATCGTCACCTGGCCGGTGAGGAGGACGATGTACGCGGAGAGACCGAGCAGCGTATGCACGCCGACGATCTGTGCGAGGCCGTAGTAGAACTCCATCAGCTTCTCCGCCGCCCCCCTGTCACCCCCCAAAGGGGGGGAAGGCGGGTGAGCGAAGCGAACGGGGGGTTGGTTTTAGAAAAGCAGAACCCCCCGCTCACTGCGTTCGCTTCCCCCCTTAACAGGGGGGCGGCAGCACGGTTAATCACGTCCGCCCTTTGGCGCAAACAATCCTCCCGGACGAAACACGAGAAAGACGAAAAGCAGGAGCATCACGTAGAGATCGCGCTCCGTCACGCCGCGATAGAGCTGGAAAACGTTCTCGAGGCCGCCGACCAGCAGGCCGGCGATGATGGCGCCGGGCACGCTGCCCAAGCCGCCGATCACGGTGACGATGAGGCCCTTGACGGTGAGCGGCGTGGTGAGCAGCGGGGACAGCGCGCCCACCGCGGCGCCGATCATCGCGCCGGCGATGCCACCGAGGAGCCCGGTGACGACGAACGTCGTCGCATTCACGCGGGCCACACGGATGCCGCACAGCTCGGCTGCGACCGGATGCTGCGACACGGCGCGCGTGGCGAGGCCGAGCCTGGTGCGGTAGAGCAGGGCGAGCAGGCCCGCCATGCACAGCATGGACAGCACGAAGACCAGCAGCAGGTCGCCGCGCAGCGTGAAGCCGCCGATGCGCAGCATCACGTCGTCGAACATGGCCGGATAGTTCTGCGGCATGCCGGCGGTGACGTGGACGATGACCTCGTCGATGAGCAGCAGCATGCCGACGGTCGACATCAGCGTGGCCAGGGGATGCGACAGCGGGATGAAATGGAAGCAGGCGAGGTACACCAGCCAGCCGATGACGCCGCCGGCGGCGAACGCGGCGAGGAAGACGAGCCACGCCGGCGCGCCCGCCGCCACGTGGAGCACCAGCAACCCGCAGTAGGCGCCGCCGATGGATGCCGCGGCATAGGACAGATTGAGCTTGTGCATCACGCCGAACACCAGCGTGAAGCCGATGCCGATCAGCGCGTAGGTCGCGCCGAAGAGCACCCCGTCCGAGAGCGCCTGGAGGAAGTCGAGCATAAAAAAGGCGCGGAGCTATCCGCGCCTTGTCCGAGTCTGCGGGATCCTCAAAGCGGGTTGTGGATCACCTTCCACTCGCCCTTCTGTGCCTGGACGAAGAGGTAGGGCTTGTCGGCCTCGCGATCCTCGGTGCGCTTGGTGACGCCGAGCAGGCCCTTGGTCTCCTTCAGCCTCGCCAGCCCGTCGCGGATCTTGCGCCGGTCGGCCTGCAGCTCGGCCTTGCCGCCCGAGACCTTCTCGCGCTCGATCACTTCCTTGAGGATGAACATGTTCTCCCACGCCGCCATGGAGTGCAGGTCCGCCGCGCCCTTGAACTTGGCGGTGGTCTCGGCGGCGAACTTGCCTTCCTTGGTCACCGGCGCGAACGAGGTCGGGATGATGATGCCTTCCGCCTGCTTGGCGCAGCCCTGCAGCGTCTCCATGCTGGAGGAGCTGGTCAGGCCGATGAGCACCTTCGGCTTCACGCCCTGGCGCTGCATCTCCTTCAGCACCCCGCAGGTGGTGAACGGATGCGCCGCGATCGCCACGATGTCGGCATTCGCCGCCTTCATCTCGCGCACCTGGGTGGCGAAGTTCGAATCGTTCAGCAGCCACTTGGAGTTGCCGAGCACCTTGTAGCCGTTCGCCTCGGCGCGGTCCTTCATCACCGCGTACCACGAGGCGCGCGAGTGCGCGAAGTCTTCCTCGACGCCGCCGAACACGGTCTGCGCGTTCGGATACTTGGTCTTCATCCAATAGAAGAGCGACGAGTACATGGTCCACTCGCTCGGCACGTTGCGGAATGCCCACTCGGAGATCTTGGCTAGGCCGCCCTTGACCGCGACATCGGTGAAGACCGGCATCTGCAGGCCCGAGTCGCCCTTGTCGTCGACTTTCTTCTGCAGGATGCCGAACAACGGCTCGGCGACGTTGGAGCAGGTCGGCCCGACGGCGACGATGGCATCGGTGCCGTGGATGCGGCGGATGATTGAGATGCCTTCCTCCGCCGTGCAGCGGTCGTCGTAGAACTCGACCGCCAGCTTCGCCTTCGAGCCGTCGGCGAGCTTCACGCCGCCCTGCTTGTTGATCACGTCGGCGGCGGCGAGCATCGCCGCTTCGCTGTTGATGCCGAACGAGCGCACCGCGCCGGTCTTCGCGCCGAAGCCGGCGATCTTGATGGTCTTTTCCTGAGCCATGGCGCCGCCGGCGGCAAAGGCGAGCGCGACCGCGAGAGCGATCTTCTTCACTGGGTCCTCCTCCTTGGAGTAGATTCAAAGCCAGTGTAATTCGGGAGGAGGCCCATGGGAAAGGCTGCCAAGAAGAAGACCAACGGCACTCGCCGGGTTGCTGCGCCGCGCAAATCGCCGTGGGCCGAGCTGAAGCCGGGCCCGGCGAACTACACCGCGCTGTCGCCCATCGTCTTCCTGCCGCGCGCGGCCGAGATCTATCCGGAGCGGGTGGCGGTCATCCACGGCGACACGCGGTTGACCTACCGCCAGTGGCTCGAGCGCTCGACCCGGCTGGCGAGCGCGCTCAAGAAGGCAGGCGTGAGGCGCGGCGACGTGGTTTCGGCCATGCTGCCGAACATCCCCGCGATGCTCGAGGCGCACCACGGTGTGCCGGCCATCGGCGCGGTGCTCAACACCATCAACACGCGGCTCGATTCAGACACTGTCGCCTACATCCTCGAGCACGGCGCGGCGAAGGTGTTCATCACCGATCGCGTGTTCGCGGCGGTGGTCGAGCCAGCGCTGAAGCGGGTGAAGCGCAAGCTCCTCGTCATCGATGTCGACGACCCGCAGTACAGCGGCCCGGGCGAGCGCGTCGGCAGCGTGGAATACGAGGAGTTCATCAGGCGCGGCAGCCCGGATCTGCAATGGGACTTGCCGCACAGCGAATCGGACCCGATCGCGCTTAACTACACCTCGGGCACCACGGGCCGGCCGAAGGGCGTGGTCTACCACCACCGCGGCACGTTCCTCGAGTCCTGCGGCAACGTGATGGCATGGGCGATGCCCGCACAGCCCGTCTACCTGTGGACGCTGCCGATGTTCCACTGCAACGGCTGGTGCTTCCCGTGGTCGGTGACGGCGATGGCGGGCACCCACGTCTGCCTGCGCGCCGTGGAGCCGAAGCGCATCTTCGAGCTCATCGTGGAGCACAACGTGACGCACATGTGCGGCGCGCCGACCGTGCTGTCGATGCTGATCAGCGCGCCGGAAAATGAGCGGCGCAAATTCGCGCAGCCGGTGCACATCCAGACCGGCGGCTCGCCGCCGCCGGCCAAGGTGATCCAGGCGATGGAGGAGCTCGGCTTCAAGGTGCTGCACATCTATGGCATGACCGAGCTGCAGGGCCCCTCCACGCTCTGCGCCCCGCAGGAAGGCTGGGACGACCGCTACACGCACATGGCGCGGCAAGGCGTGCGCTATCCGGTGGTCGAAGGCCACATCGTCGGCGATCCGAAAACCTGCAAGCCGGTGAAGAAGGACGGAACGACGATCGGCGAGATCCTGGTGCGCGGCAACACCGTGATGCTCGGCTATCTGAAGGATCCCAAGGCCACCGCGGATGCCTTCTCCGGCGGCTGGATGCACACCGGCGACCTCGCCGTGTGGCATCCGGAGAACTACATCGAGATCAAGGACCGCAAGAAGGACATCATCATCTCCGGCGGCGAGAACATCTCGTCGGTCGAGGTCGAGATCGCGCTGTACAAGCATCCGGCAACCCAGCTCGCCGCGGTGGTGGCGCGCCCCGACGAAAAGTGGGGCGAGACGCCTTGCGCGTTCATCCAGCTCAAGCCCGGCGCGCAGGCGACGGAAGCCGAATACATCGACTGGTGCCGCCAGAACCTGGCGCGCTTCAAGATCCCGAGGAAGGTGGTGTTCGGGCCGGTGCCGACCACGGCCACCGGCAAGATCCAGAAGTACGTGCTGCGCGAGCGCGCGAAGACGCTCTAACGATCCAGCTCCTGGTCGTCGTAGGAAGCCGGGTCCGAGATCGGCTCGATGTGCGTGAAGACGGCTGCGTTGGGGATCATCGAGCGCATGCGTGACTCGATCTCCTCCGAGAGCTGGTGCGCCTGCGCCACGGTCCACGCGTCCGGCACCAGGAGGTGGAACGAGACGAAACGTCGCGCGCCGGCCTGGCGCGTGCGCAGGGCGTGGAACGAGACGCCGTAGCGCTTCGAATACTCGGCGAAGAGCTTGGTCACCTCCCCCTGGTCCTCGCTCGAGATCGCCGGGTCGAGCAGGCCGCGCACCGAGCGCCGCATCAGGCCGAAGCCGGTCCACAGGATGTGCGCCGATACGGCGAGCGCGATGATCGGGTCGAGGCGGTAGAAGCCGGTGGCGTACACCAGCGCCACGCCGGCGATCACCCCGGCCGAGGTCCACACGTCGGTCATCAGGTGGCGGCCGTCGGCTTCGAGCGTGATGCTGTGGTGCTCGCGCCCCGCGCGCAGCAGGACGACGGCCACGGCGAAGTTGATGGCCGAGGCCACGACGGTGAGCGTCAGGCCGATGAACGGCATGTCGAGCGGCTGCGGCGCGATCAGCCGCGGCAGCGCCGCCCATACGATGCCGCCCGCCGCGAGGACGATCAGCGCGCCTTCGATGCCGGCCGAAAAATATTCCGCCTTGGAGAAGCCGTACGGATGGTCGGCATCCGGCGGCGACGCCGCGAGCCGCAGCATCGAAAGCGCCATCAGCGCGGCGGCAAGGTTGACGAGCGACTCGAGTGCGTCGGACAGCAGGCCGACCGAGTCGGTGAGCCACCACGCCAGCGCCTTGAGCGTGATGGTGGCGAGCGCCGCGCCGACCGACAGCCAGGCGTAGCGCTCAAGCCCCATAGGCGCGATAGAGCCGCATGAACCATCCCGGCTGCTGCGCCGGCAGGCGGCTTTCCCTGGGAAGCTCGACCAGCGCCACATGCCGCGGCGTGCCGGGTGAAGCGACGAAGTGGCGGGTGAGCAGGGCGCCCGGTAACTGAAGCCCTGCGATCGGCGCGTCGGCCGCAACCATGAGAAGGGCGCTCGCCAGGGGATTCGGATCGGCGCACCCGGGCTCCACCTGCTCGCACGCCCAGCGCCTGAACACCACTGCTTTGCCGAGGCAGCGCCGCGTCCAGGGCGTCGCGCCCTCGAATCGCGCAAGGTACTCGGCCGAGGTCAGGACGGCGGGCGAGTCGAGCTCGTAGGTCGCGAGGTACTTGCCCTCGCCCGGCGCCACGTCGGCGACCCAGCGGCGGGCCGAGCGGAAGCCGCTGATGCCGAGCCGTTCCTGCATGTGCTCGGTGTCGTACCAGGCGTTGAACTCCTCCTCCATGGCGGGAGGCGGCTCGGTCATCG
>DASSPL010000205.1:0-5611 GCA_035699685.1 Burkholderiales bacterium
GAAGTGCTCGCGCTCGATGAAGCCCTGCTCGAGCATCCAGAAGTCGTTGTACACCTTGGACAGGTACTTGTTGCCGCTGTCGCAGACCAGGCTCACCACGCGCTTCGGCTCCTTGCTCTCGCGGCAGTAGCGCAGCGCGGCGGCGAGCAGCGTGCCGCTCGACGTGCCGGCCATGATGCCTTCCTTCTCCAGCAGCTCGCGGCAGGCGAGCAGCGCCTCCTTGTCGGGGATGCTGTAGGCCTTCTTCACGCGCGACAGGTCGCACACCGGCGGCACGAAATCCTCGCCGATGCCTTCGACCAGCCACGCGCCGACCCGGTCCGGCGCCTTCCCGGTCCTGACCAGCGGGGTGAGGATCGAGCCCTCCGGGTCGGCCAGCACCATCTCGGTCTGCGGCGAGACGCGCGCGAAGAAGCGCGACAGCCCGGTGATCGTGCCGCCGGTGCCCACGCCGCACACCATGGCGTCGACGCGCTGCCCCATCTGCACCCAGATCTCGGGGCCGGTGGTCGCCTCGTGCGCCTGCGGGTTCGCCTCGTTGCCGAACTGGTCGACGTAGAACGCGCCTTGCTCGCGCGCGATGCGCGCCGCCATGTCCTGGTAGTACTCGGGATGGCCCTTGGTCACGTCCGAGCGCGTGAGCCGCACCTCGGCGCCGAGCGCCTTGAGGTGGAAGATCTTCTCCTTGCTCATCTTGTCGGGCAGCACGATGAGCAGGCGGTAGCCCTTCAGCGCCGCCACCAGCGCGAGGCCCAGCCCGGTGTTGCCCGCCGTCGCCTCGACGATGAGCGAGCCTTTGCGGATGTGGCCGGCGCGCTCCGCCGCCTCGATCATGGACAGCGCGATGCGGTCCTTGATCGACCCGCCCGGGTTCTGGTTCTCGAGCTTGAGGTAGAGCTTCGAGCGGCCGGTATCCAGCCGCTGGGCCTCGACCAGGGGGGTGTTGCCGATGAGGTCTAGGACGGAAGCCATTGATCCTGCATAGTGGGCAGCATCCCACTTTCCGCACCGCAAGATGCGTGGTGGATATCCCACACGAAGCGGGCGGACAATTCTGGCGCAGTCCCTGTTACGGAGGAACAGTGACGCTTCTCGGCAGCATCTCGGATTTCTGCCGCCGCACGGGCATGGCGGAATCCACCTTTGGCAGGCGCGCGGTCAACGACGGCAAGTTCGTCGCGCGGCTGCGCGACGGCGCGCGCGTCACGCCGGAGACGCTGACGCGCGTCAACGACTTCATGGCGAAGCACGGCGGCCGCGGCCCCGGCGATTCGCCGCCCGAGCTGATGCCCCTCATCAGCGGCACCGGCGGCCCGCGCGCCGCCCGGCCGGCGCCGCAGGTGAAGGCGGATCCGGAAACCAACTTCCGCTTCTTCGACAACCGGCAGAAGTACCTCCTGTTCGTCAACACGTGCAGCGAGAAGGACGTGATCGCGCGCCGCGTCGGCCTCGAGCTCGGCCAGATCCATCCGCGGCCGCCGGCGGTGCGCCTGTTCGACGCCGGCATGGGCGACGGCACGGTGCTCGCGCGCGTGATGCGCGAGATGCACCGGCGCTTCCCGACCCTCCCGTTCTACATCGTCGGCAAGGAGATCAGCCTCGAGGACGTGCGGCTCAGCCTGCGCAAGATGGCCGACCGCTTCTTCGAGCATCCGGCCACCGTGCTGGTCGTCACCAACATGTATTACAGCGAGGCGCCGTGGCTGCAGCCGCGCACCGTCGAGCACGCCACGTCGATGGTATGGCACGAGGCGGCGCTCACCGGCACCACCTCGCACGATTTCAGCGAGCAGATGGCGGCGCTCGAGCCCTTCCTCGCCAAGAACTGGCAGGCACGCCACAGCCCGAAGAGCGGCAACCCGATCTACGATCACCCCACGGCGCTGGTCATCTACCGCGAGGACTACCGCTTCCTCCTGGAGAACGTGATCCCCAAGCGCGCGCAGGCGCGGGCCGACTACGACATGGTGATCGCCTCGCAGCCGTACCGGCTGCGGGCGCCGCTCGAGTTCAAGGCGCAGAAGGTGGTGGCGCCCCTGGTGCGGGCGCTCGGCCCGGGCGGCCGCCTGCTCGGCATCCATTCGCACGGCGACGATCCCGGCCTCGAGATCGTGCAGAAGGTGTGGCCCGGCGAGAACCCGTTCACCCAGACCCGGCACGACCTGCTGCGCGCCACCAAGACCGAGCTGGGGAAGGATGCCCGGCGCTACAACTTCAACGCGTACGCGGATGCGCGCGCCATCTTCCGCTACGATATGCACACGCTGCCCTCCGAGATCTCCTCGAGCATCGGCACCTCCACCCTGTTCGCGGCGTGGAACGCGGCGATCTACGTCGCGCAGATCGACGACATGCGCCTGTCGGAGGCGGTGCGCGACACGCGCTACCTCGACGCCACGCGCGAAGTGCTGCAGAAGCACGGCAGCCTCTGGTTCCTGGACGAATCCTATGTCGTATCCCGCAAGCGCGACTGACTCCGCGAGGGAGAGCGAAGTTTCCTCCCGAATGCACGAGCTGGTCGCCGCCGGCTCGCTGGAGATCTCGCCGCGCGAGCTGCACCGGGCGAACGACGTCGCCGCCCAGCTGCCCGCCGGGAGCTGCGTCTACATCCCCTCGCTGCCGGGCCTGCCGCTCTCGCGCACGCTGGAGGCGGTCGCCGCCATCCGCGAAGCCGGGCTCGACCCGGTGCCGCACGTGTCGGCGCGGCGCATCCTCAACCGCGACGAGTTCCGCAGTTTCCTGAAGAAGGCCTCGAGCGATTACGGCGTGCACCGCGTGCTGCTCCTCGGCGGCGACGAGCCGCGGCCCAAGGGCCCCTTCGCCGACAGCCTGCAGATACTGGAGGAGCGGCTGCTGGCCGATTGCGGCGTGCGCGAGATCGGCGTCGCCGGCTACCCGGAGGGCCATCCGCGCATCGCGTCCAGCGTGATCGAGAAGGCGCTCGCGCGCAAGCTCGAGCTCGCGCGCGAGCAGTCGATCGGCGTCTACGTGCTCACGCAATTCTCGTTCGCGCCGACGCGCGTCGTCGAATACTGCTCGGCGCTCGCGCGCCAGTGGCCCGACCTGCCGGTGTACGTCGGCATCGCCGGCCCGACCGATCCGGCCGCGCTCCTGCGCTATGCGCAGCGCTGCGGCGTGAGCCTTTCGCTGCGCGCGTTGCGCAACCTCGGCACGGGCATCGCCCAGCTCGTCACCAACACCGATCCGCGCGACCACCTGGTCGCGGTCGCGCGCTACACGCGCACGCGCGAGGCGAGCAACGTGGTCGGCGTGCACCTCTACAGCTTCGGCGGCGCCGTGCGCACGGCCGCCTGGATGCGCGGGCTGCTGTAATCCCCGGCAGTGAAGGTCGCGATCCTCTTCGTGGCCGTCGCGCTGGTCCATTTCGTGCTGAGCGTCCTGGGCGTGCTGTACACACTGCCGGTGGCTTTCGACGTGCGCGGCGGGCTGGAGCCCCAGCCGCTGGGGCCGGGCTCGGCTACGCCGAGATTGCGGTCGTGAGCGTGCTGTTCGGCACCGCGGCCGCCCTGGGGGCGCTTCTTTGGCGCCGATGATCCGGCGCTTCGATGGGCGCGCCGAGTACTACACCGACGAGCGCTGCGACATCCTCGAGCTCTCGAACGCGCCGGATGATCCGGATGCGTCGATCGCCCGCGCGCGCGTCGCGCCCGGGGTGACGACCCGCTGGCACCGGCTGAAAGGGACCACCGAGCGCTATGTGATCCTCGAAGGCGAGGGGTGCGTCGAGGTGGGCGACGAGGCTGCGGCGCACGTCGGCCCGGGCGACGTGGTGGTCATACCGCCCATGGTCCGGCAGCGCATCACGAACGTCGGCAAGGCGGATCTGCTGTTCCTCGCCGTCTGCACGCCGCGCTTCCGGCCGGAGTGCTACGAGGACGTGGAGAACGAGTAGAGGCGTTCCGGGTTGCCGACGAGGATCGCGCGCCGCGCCTCCTCGTCCGGCACCGCCTTCGCGAGCAGGTCGAGCAGCTCGCCGGCGTCGAGCTCGCGGTGCGGCAGGATGGCGTCGTCGCGCACCTGCTGGCGGTTGTGGAAGCCGATGTTCGGCCAGTCCGATCCCCACACCACGCGCTGCGGCGCCGCCTGCGCGATCGCGCGCATGAACGGAATGGCATCGGCCATGCGGCCGGTTCCGCGCGTGATGCGGTCGGCGCCGGCGATCTTGACCCATGCACCGCGCGAGGCAAGGTGCAGCACGTTCTGGAACACCTCCTGCCCGATGCCCTGCGATGCATCCGGCAGGCCCATGTGGTCGATCACCACCGGCACGCTGCAGCGCTCGATGTGGGCGGCGAGGAAAATGAGCGTCTCGGGAGCGCAGAAGAGCTGCAGATGCCACCCGAGCGGCGCCACCAGGCGCTCGTAGGCCCGCAGCAGCGCCGTGGGCTCGCCGTGGTGGCGCCCGCCGATGGTGTAGAGGTTGAGCCGCACGCCGCGCACGCCGGCCTTGTGCATGCGCTGCAGGTCGGCGAGCGGTGTCTGCGGCTGGACCACCGCCACGCCGCGGCCGCGCGGCCCGATCTCGGCCAGCGCGGCGAGCATCGCGCGGTTGTCGGTGCCGTGCCCGCTCGCCTGCACGAACACCGTGCGCTCGAGGCCGACCTGCGCCTTCATCCGCTCGTGCGCGGCGACAGAGGCTTCGGCGACGTTGTAGGCGCGCTCGGCGGCGAGCGGGAACGGGTCGAACGGGCCGAGCACGTGCATGTGGCAGTCGGCCGCGCGCGGCGGCAGGGGCTGCGCTGGCGTGCGATGCACTCGGTCAAGCACTGAAAACCAACCCCCCGCTCACTGCGTTCGCGCCCCCCTTGACAGGGGGGCGGCAAAAAAAAGACTAACCGCGGCCGACGAAGGGCATCTTCGTCGCCATGATGGTCATGAACTGCACGTTCACGTCGAGCGGCAGGTTGGCCATGTGCAGCACCGCGCGGCCGACGTGCTCGACGTCCATCAGCGGCTCGGGCTTGACCGAGCCGTCGGCCTGCGGCACGCCCTTCGCCATGCGCGCGGCGAGCTCGGTGAGCGCGTTGCCGATGTCGATCTGGCTGCAGACGATGTCGTTCTTGCGGCCGTCGAGCGACAGGGTCTTGGTCAGGCCGGTCACGGCGTGCTTGGTGGCGGTGTAGGCCACCGACATCGGCCGCGGCGCGTGCGCCGAGATCGAGCCGTTGT
The DNA here is from genome assembly GCA_035699685.1 of Burkholderiales bacterium. Classification (GTDB taxonomy): domain Bacteria; phylum Pseudomonadota; class Gammaproteobacteria; order Burkholderiales; family SG8-39; genus SCGC-AG-212-J23. Next base: position 5,191 of record DASSPL010000205.1, read on the forward strand.
TGATGATGCGCCCGCCCTTCGGCTCCTGCGCCTTCATGATGCGGATCGCCTCCTGGATGCAGTAGAACATCGCGTTCAGGTTGATGTCGACGACCGCCTTCCAGGTCTCGATCGGCAGGTCTTCCATCGGCACCGCGGGCGCGCCCATGCCGGCGTTGTTGAACAGCACGTCGAGCCGCCCCCACTCGCCCTTGAGCTTCGCGAACACCGCCTTCACGTTCTCCGGCTTGGTGATGTCGGCGGGCAGCACCAGCGCGCGATCCCTGGCGCCGGACTCGGACGCCGTCTTCTCCAGCAGCTCCGCCCGGCGGCCGACCAGGCCGACGTGGTAGCCGTCCTTCAGCAGCGCGAGCGCCGCGGATTTGCCGATGCCGGTGCCCGCGCCCGTGACCAGCGCGACTCGCTTCTGTGCCATTGCGTT
>DASSPL010000206.1:0-21174 GCA_035699685.1 Burkholderiales bacterium
ATCGCGCCGTGCGCGAACAGCAGCGCCTCGTGCCCGGCGAGCGCGGCGAACTTGTTCGGCGCCTCGACGAACGGCAGCCGGGTCTCGGCGGCGAGCGCCTCGCACGCCTTCGCGGCGAACTGCGCATGCGTGTTCAGCCCGGTGCCGACCGCGGTGCCGCCGATGGCGAGCCGGTAAAGCCCGGGCAGCGCGGCGCGCAGCGCCGCCTGCGCCTGCTCGAGCTGGTCGACGTAGCCGGAGAATTCCTGGCCGAGCGACAGCGGCGTCGCATCCTGCAGGTGCGTGCGGCCGATCTTGATGATGTCCGCGAAAGCGTCGCGCTTCTTCGCGAGCGTGGCGCGCAGCGTCTCCGCGGCGGGCAGCACGTCGTCGTGCAGCGCCTGCGCGGCGGCGATGTGCATCGCGGTCGGGAACACATCGTTGGACGACTGCCCCAGGTTGACGTCGTCGTTGGGGTGCACGAGCCGCTTCTGCCCCCGCTCGCCCCCGAGGAGCTCCGAGGCTCGGTTGGCGAGCACCTCGTTGACGTTCATGTTGCTCTGCGTGCCCGAGCCGGTCTGCCACACGACGAGGGGAAACTCGTCGTCGTGCCGGCCGGCCAGGACTTCGTCGGCGGCGCGCCGGATGGCATCTGCTTTCTTCTGATCGAGCAAACCGAGCGAGGCATTGACGCCCGCGGCGACCTTCTTCACGCGGCAAAGCGCATGGATGACGGCGAGCGGCATGCGCTCGCCGGAGATGCGGAAGAAGCGACGGCTGCGCTCGGTCTGGGCGCCCCACAGCCGGTCCGCGGGGACCTCGATCGGGCCGAAGCTGTCTTTCTCTATGCGGGTGCCGGCCATCCCGCCCTAATGTTAAGGCAGGTCGAACACCAGCACTTCGGCGCGCTCGCCTTCGGCGATCACGATGGATTCATCCGTCTTGAGCGCATCGCCGTCGCCCAGGCGCTGGCCGTTGACGGTGAGTTTTCCCCTGGCGACGTGGACGTAGGCGCGGCGCCCCGGCCGCAGCGCGTGCGCGGCGTGCTCGCCGCCGTCGAACAGTCCCGCGTAGAGGCGCGCATCCTGGTGGATCTTCACCGAGCCTTCGGCGCCGTCGGGCGAGGCGATCAGCCGCAGGCGCCCGCGCTTGTCCGGCTCCTGGAAATGCTTCTGCTCGTACGACGGCGCGATGCCGCGCTGCGCCGGCTCGATCCAGATCTGCAGGAAGTGCGTCACGCCGCTGCGGTTCTCGTTGAACTCGCTGGGCAGCACGCCGCGCCCGGCGCTCATGCGCTGCACGTCGCCCGGCACGATGGTCGAGCCGTTGCCCATCGAGTCCTTGTGCGCGAGCGCGCCCTCGAGCACGTAGCTGATGATCTCCATGTCGCGGTGGCCGTGCGTGCCGAACCCGGCGCCGGCCTGCACGCGGTCCTCGTTGATGACGCGCAGCGGGCCGAAGCCCATGTACCGCGGGTCGTGGTAGTCGGCGAAGGAGAAGCTGTGGAAGGAGCGCAGCCAGCCGTGGTCGGCGTAGCCGCGCTCCGCGGCCCTGCGCAGCTCGTTCACTTAGTTGTTTGGTTCGCCTGTTGCGCGGCGACTTCGGCGTGCACCTTGGCCATGTCGAGCGCCTTCGCCTGGCTGATGACCTGCTCGAGCGCGTTGCCGGGCAGCGCGCCGGCCTGCTGGAACAGGATCACCTTCTCGCGGAACACCACCAGCGTCGGAATCGAGCGGATGCCGAAGGCCCCGGCCAGCTCCTGCTGCTCGTCGGTGTTCACTTTGGCGAAAACCACGTCGGCGTGCGTCTCCGAGGCCTTCTCGTAGACCGGCGCGAAACCCTTGCAAGGCCCGCACCAGGGCGCCCAGAAATCGATGATCACCATCGAGTTGTCGTTGATGGTCTTCTCGAAATTCTCCTGCGTCAGGTCGACGGTGGCCACGGCGGTCCTTCCAAAAAAAGGGGGCAGTGTACTCTAGACACTCATGTACACCGGCCGGTTCGCGCCCTCGCCCACCGGCCCGCTGCACATAGGATCGCTCATCGCCGCGCTGGCCAGCTGGCTCGATGCGCGCGCCGCCGGCGGCCGCTGGCTGGTGCGCATCGAGGACCTCGACCGGCCGCGCTGCGTGCCGGGCGCCGCCGGCGAGATCCTGCGCACGCTGGAGCGCCTCGGGCTTACGTGGGACGGCGAAGTGGTCTACCAGAGCCGCCGTCTCGCGCTCTACGAAGCGGCGCTGCAGGAGTTACCGACGTACTGGTGCAGCTGCACGCGCCGCGAGATCGCCGACTCGTCGCTCGGCCTGGCCGTCGATGGGGCGCCTATCTATCCCGGCACCTGCCGGCCGGGCGCCGCCGGCGCCCGTCGCGCGCTGCGCGTGCGCACGTCGGCGGAAGAGATCTGCTTCGACGACCGCGTGCAGGGCCGGCAGTGCCAGGTGCTCGAGCGCGACATCGGCGATTTCGTGCTGTATCGCGCCGATGGCCTGTTCGCCTACCAGCTCGCGGTGGTGGTCGACGACTTTCAGCAGGGTGTCACCCATGTCGTGCGCGGCGCGGACCTGCTCGATTCCACGCCGCGCCAGATCTACCTGCAGCGCCTGCTCGGCGCGCCGGTGCCGCGCTACCTGCACGTGCCGGTGGCGGTGAATGCGGCGGGCGAGAAGCTTTCCAAGCAGACCGGGGCGCTCGCGGTCGAGCCGACGAGGGATACGCTGCGCAGCGCGCTGCGGCTTCTCGGGCAGGAGGACGTGTCCAGCCTGGAAGAAGCGGTGCGCCACTGGAATCCCGCGCTCATTTCGCCACGCCGCGCGCTGGCTTCACCACGCTAGCGAGGGAAGCGAGCACCAGCGCGAGGGCGACGAGCTCCACGGCCGTCGGCCGCTCGCCGAGCATCGCGATGCCGCCGACGACCGCCACCGGCGGAATGATCATGATGCTGAGCGAGAACACGGTCACCGACAGCGACGTCGCCAGCTTGATCCATGCCCATTGGCCGAAGGCGAAGGCGATGAACACGTTGTAGGCGATGCCGAACCAGCCGCGCGCACCGATGTCGGCGAGCACCCGCGGGTCCTCCAGCAGCAGGGCGCCGAGGTAGATCGGCACGCCGCCGAGCAGCATGGTCCAGGCCGTGTACGGCCCGGGCGGCATGTCGACCGGATACTTCTTCTGCAGTACCACGCCGAGCGCCCAGCTCGCCGCCGCGCCGAGCACGAGCAGCGAGCCGAGCGGCGCCGCGCCGATCGCGGCGTAGCCTTCGCCGAGGAGCAGCGCGAGGCCCGCCAGGCCGAGCGCGAGGCCGATCGCCTTTGCGACGGTGAGCCGCTCGTGGAGCAGCCACACCGAAAGCGGTATCGCGAGCGCCGGCATCGTGTAGGCGAGGATCGCGGCGCGTCCCGAGGGAATCATCGTCAGGCCGAACGCGACCAGCATGTTCCAGCCGGTGAAGTTGAACAGCGCGAGCACGGACAGCCTCAGCCATTGTCCGCGCGGCGACGGCAGGCGCTGGCCGCCCAGCCGCAGCATGGCGAAAAGCACCGCCGACCCGAGGCCGAGGCAGAGCGAGCGGAAGGTCCACGGCGGCACCTCGGCCAGCGCGAGCTTCATCGCCGTCCAGTTCAGTCCCCAGGCCAGGGTCAGTGCGGCGAGCAGCCACCACAGCCGCGCCGACAGGTGATCCTGTCCGCTCAACTGCGCACGCGGATCGGAAACGCCTTCATGCCGCGCAGGACCATGGAGTCCATCCAGCCGCCGGGCGGCTCGCCGGCGGGCTCTATTTCGGACCAGCGTGCGAGCAATGCCGGCAGCGCGATCTGCCCTTCCAGGCGCGCCAGCGGGAAGCCGAGGCAGATGTGGGCGCCGAAGCCGAACGTGAGGTGCGGCACGCCGTGGCGCCCGAGGTCGACGCGATCCGGCTCGGGATAGGCGCGCTCGTCGCGATTCGCCGCGTTCATCATCAGGAACACGCGGTCGCCGGGTTTCACCGTGCGGCCATGGAAATCCTGCGGCTCCTGCGCGATGCGCACCTGCGCGCCTATCGGGCCGTCGTAGCGCAACAGCTCTTCCACCGCCGCGGGCGCGAGCGCGGGATTGCGCCGCAGCTTTTCCATTTCCGCGGGGAAGCGAAGCAGTGCGGCCAGGCCGTTGGCGATGTGATGGGTGGTGGTCTCGTGGCCCGCGAAAAGCAGCAGCACGCACATCGCGACGAGCTCGTCCTCCGACAGCCGGTCGCCCTGCTCCTCGAGGTGCACCAGCTCGCTCAGCAGGTCGGGCCGCGGCGCGGCGCGGCGCTGGTTGATCAGCTCGCGGAACAGCGCGGCCATTTCGCGCGTGCCGGCCTCGGCGCGGTCGTACTTGTCCGCGGTGGCGCGCGCGCTGCCGATGAAGAGCGCCATCTCGTCCGAGAGGTGCTTGAGCCGCGCCAGCTCGCCGCGCGGCACGCCGAGCATGTCCATGATGACCAGCGCCGGCAGCGGCCCGGCGAATTCGCCGATCAGGTCGAACTCCTGGCGCTCGCCGATCCGCTCCAGCAGCCAGGCGCTCAGGGACTCGATGTTCGGGCGCAAGGCGTTGACCGAGCGCACGTGAAACACGCGGCTCGCCAGCCGCCGCAGGCGCGTGTGCTCGGGCGGGTCGCGGAACACCATCCACAGCGTCAGCACCCGGATCAGGTCGGCCATGCGCTGGGCCTCGGCGCCCGGCAGGGCGGCGAAGAACGGTCGCAGCCGGTCCGACGACATACCGCCGGTATCGAGGCATACCCGCTTCACGTCGTCGTAGCGGGTGAGTACCCAGGCCTTGAGCGCGGGGCTCCAGTGGGCGGGGTCGCGGTCGCGCATTTCCCGGTAGGCGGGAAAGGGGTCGGCGAGGAAGGCGGGATCGCTGGGTCGGAATTCCAAGTCGGTCAATTTAGTCGAAGGGGGCACTAACTTCGGCGTCGTTTCAAACGGCCAGTAGTGATCGGCGTTACCTGTCAATCACTTATGCTGCTACGCACAAGAATCTTGACTTCCGACAGGCTGGCCCTCACAATGCGTATTGTTGCATCGCAACATAACCGACAGGAGCTAGCCCAATGTATGTAACCCCCGAACAACTCCAGGCCGCCCAGAAGGCGAACGTGGAATCGCTCCTCGCCGTAGCGAATGCCCAGTTCGCCGCGTTCGAGAAGCTGGCGAACATCAACGCCACCGCCGTGAAAAGCGCCTTCGAGGACTCGATCGCCAACACCCGCGCCCTCCTCGGCGCCAAGGACGTGCAGGAGTTCGTGACGCTGCAGAACTCGTTCGCGCAACCCGCCGTCGAGAAGGCCATCGCCTACTCCAAGAGCCTGTATGAAGTCGCCACCGAAGCCAACTCGGAGCTTACCCGCGTCGCCGAGCGCCGCGTGGCCGAGTGGAACGAGAACTTCGTCAGCCTGCTCGACAAGGTGTCGAAGAACGCCCCCGCCGGCTCCGACGTCGCCGTGGCCGCCGTCAAGTCGATGCTGGCCGCCGCCAACTCCGCCTACGACAACATGAACAAGGTCGCCAAGCAGGCGACGGAGATCGCGGAAGCCAATGTCGCCGCCGCGACCGAGTCGGTGAAGGGCCTGGCGAAGGCAAAAAAGGCCGCCTGAGCGCCAAAACGGGCCACAGCTTGCGAAAGGCGGCCCGATCTAGCGCGAGATCCAACAAGAAAGCGAAGAACAAGAAGAAGTGGTAACCGAGCCCCGGGCAACCCCCGGGGCTTTTTATTTGTACGGGAAGCCGGCCTTGCGCACCTCGCCGCGCAAGCACTCCATCGCCTCGCGCACCGCGTCCGGCGAGCCTCGCACCCCCAGCTCGACATGGATGCGCTCGCCCTTCGGTCCCATCGAGGGCAGGCTGAACACCTTCACGCCCGGAAACAGCGACTCGACGGCTTTCATGGCCGGGATGAGCTGGCTCTCGCCCGCCTCGTACACCAGCATCGACGCCTCGCCCCAGACCTGCGAATCGAAGCGCTCGCGATATCGACCGTCCAGCACCCACTCGACCATCGGCCACGCCATCTGCGGGAAGCCGGGCACGAAGTGATGATCGCCCACCGAGAAGCCCGGGATGCGGTTGACCGGGTTGGGAATGATGCTCGCGCCGCGCGGGAACTCGCCCATCGCCAGCCGCTGCGGCGTCGCTTCCTGCTGCGGGAAGCGGTTGCGGATCTCGCGCTCGGCCTCGGGGTGGAGCTCCAGTGCGACTTTCAGGGCGGCGGCGGCGCATTGCCGCGTGTGGTCGTCCGGCGTGGCGCCGATGCCGCCGAAGCTGAAGACCACGTCGCGCGAAGCGAAGGTGCGCTCCAGCGCGGCCGTCAGCCGCGCCGGATCGTCACCGAGGTAACTGGCCCACGCGAGGCGCAGGCCGCGCTGCTTGAGCGCGCCGATCAGGAAGCCGAGGTGCTTGTCCTCGCGTTTGCCGACGAGCAGCTCGTCCCCGATGATTAAGGCGCCGAACACGTCCGCATTTTATCTATGCGGCTTTTTTGGCCCACCGCTCGAGTTCTTCCAGGCCCCCGATGTGCTTGCCGTTGACGAACACCTGCGGCACGGTGCCGCGGCCGGTGATCGCGCCGACGACGCGCGAGCGGTCGCTGTGGTTGAGCGTCACCTCGCTGTACTGGTAGCCGAGGTCCTTCAGCAGCTTCTTCGCCTTCGCGCAGAAGCCGCAGCCTTCGCGGGTGAGGATCGCCACCTGGTCGGGCTTCTTGGCCTTGGGGTTGATGTAGTTCAGCATCGTGTCGGCATCCGACACCTCGAACGGGTCGCCGGGCTTCTCCGGCTCGATGAACATCTTGTCGATCACGCCGTCCTTGACCAGCATCGAGTAGCGCCACGAGCGCTTGCCGAAGCCGATGTCGGTCTTGTCGACCAGCATGCCCATCTTCTCGGTGAACTCGCCGTTGCCGTCGGGCAGCATCAGGATGTTGCCGCACTCCTGGGTGCGCGCCCACTCGTTCATGACGAAGGCGTCGTTCACCGAGATGCAGACGATGCGGTCGACGCCGTTGGCGAGGAACGCCGGCGCGAGCTCGTTGTAGCGCGGCACGTGGGTCGACGAGCAGGTGGGCGTGAAGGCGCCCGGCAGGGAGAAGACCGCCACGGTCTTGCCCTTGAAGATCTCGTCCGTGGTGAGGGGCTTCCAGTCGCTCTCGCCGCGGGCGCGGAACGTAACTTGCGGGACTCGCTGTCCCTTGCGGTCTTGAAACACGGGTCTCTCTCCAGTCCAAAGAAGGAATGACCCAGTGTAGGCAGCCGCGTTCCCGCCTTCCAATCATTTATCTGGATGCCGCCGATAGGCGCGGCTTATGTGCCCCGGCGGTGCTGTTCCAGCACGCCGAGCAGGTAGTGGATGAACGCCAGGCCGAAGACCACCGGGGCGAAGAAACCGAGGAGGGGCACATAGGCCGCGAGGCCGAGCAACAGGCCCATGACGTAGAGCGCGCCGCGGCGCTCGCCGAAGATGCGACGCATCTCTTCCGGATCGGCATGCTCGGCGAGCGCGTCGTAGCGCAGGAGCCGCTGGTTGACCCACGCCAGGATGACGAGCGGGATGATCGGCCACAGCGGCGGGAACAGCCACAGCGGGATGCTGAGCAGGAAGAACAGCACCAGCCCGCCGAACGCCACCAGGCTGTTCCAGCCGGTGCCGGCGATGCCGCCGCCTTTCCGCCGCTCCAGGCCCGGGTAGGAGCGGCTCGCCACGTAGTCGACCATCTTCTGCATGCCGAAGATGCTCAGGATGAAGAGCGCCGTGAGGTACACCAGCGGCACGAACGCGATGAACAGCAGGACCAGCGCCGCGACTCTCGACGCGGTCTTCAAGTCGAGCTGCGTCCAGGCGAGCGCGTAATCGAGACCGCTTTGCAGCCACGCGGCCAATCCGGCCGCCAGCTCGGCTCCCACGAAGACCGCTGCGGTCCCCCAAACCACCAGGGCGATCAGCATCGGCCACGCCATCAGCCACAGCATGCGCGGGTGCAGGACGTGGCCGGCGCCGTAGAAGACGGAGCGGACGATGCTCATCGGCGCACACTCTGCCAGAGTTTCGCCAAACGCTTTGCAGACACCGGCACCGGCGTGCGCAGCTCCTGCGCGAACAGCGAAACCCGCAGCTCCTCCAGCAGCCAGCCGAACTGCTCCAGGTCGGGGTCGACCTCCCCGTTTCGCCGCCGCGCGCCCAGCTCGCGCTGGAACGGCTGCTCCAGCGCCGCCACCTCCGCCGCCAGGCGCTGGTCGCGCTGCGGATCGACGCGCAGCTTGTCCAGCCGCAGCGCCGCCGCCTTGAGGTAGCGCGGCAGATGCTGCAGCCGCTCCCAGGGCGTGGCGGCTACCCACCCCGTGGCGAGCAGCCGGCCAAGCTGGGCGCGGATCTCGGCCACCACCTTGGGATAGGCTTTTTCCCCTGCCGCCAGCTTCTTCTCCAGCGCATTGCGCTCGGCCGCGATCTGCGACACCGAGCGCGCGATCTCCTGCGCGACCAGCGTGAAGCGGCTGCGCCCTTCGTCGACACGGCGGGCGAAGTCGGCCGGCGCCATGGGCAGCGACTCGGCGAGGAACACGCGGTCCAGCGCCGCTCTCGTCAAGTCGCTCGACAGGGGGCCCAGCACCACATCCCTGGCGAAGGTGCGCTCGAGGTCGCGGATGCGGTCGCGGAACGCGATGGCCAGCAGGCGGCGCACGCCCGCGCCGTGCGCCTCGCGCGCCTTCTCCGGCGAATCGAATACCTGCAGCGTCACGCCGTCGCTGGCGTCGACCAGCGCCGGATAGCCGACCAGCGTGCGCGCGCCGCGCCGGATTTCCATGATCTCGGGCAGCTCGCCCATGGTCCAGCCGGTGTAGCGCGTGCCCTCGTCGACCGGCGCCTCCTCCTGCAGCAGCGCGCTGGTGTCCTCCTCCAGCTCGCGCTTGATGGCCGCCAGGTCGCGCCCCATGGCGCGCTGGCGGCCCTGGTCGTCGACGACGCGAAAGTTCATGCGCAGGTGCGGCGCCACGGCGTCCGGGCGGAACGCGTCGACCGGAACCTCGAAGTTGAGCTCGGCGCGGATATGGCGCGCGAGCGCGGTGGCCAACGGCATATCTGAAACCGGGACTTCTGCGGCAAAGGATTCGGCGAAATCGTCGAGCGAGCCGAGCTTGTGGCGCAGCCGCTGCGGCATCCCCCTGGCAAGCGAGCGCACCTTCTCCTTCAGCAGCCCGGGCACCAGCCACTCCGTCCGCTGCAAGGGCACCTGGTTCAGCAGCGCGAGCGGCACGACCATCGTCACCCCGTCGCGCGGCGAGCCGGGCTCGAAGTGATATTCCAGCGCGAAGCGATTGGGGCCGAGCTGGACGTGCGGCGGGAAATTGTCGGTGGTGATGCCGGCGGCCTCGTGGCGCATCAGCTCGTCGCGCGACAGGTAAAGCAGCTTCTTGTCCGTGCGCTCGGCGCCGACGCGCCATTGCTCGAACGCGGCCGCGTTGTACACGTACGGCGGCACGCGCTCCGCGTAGAACGCGTGGATCAACTCCGCGTCGACCAGGATGTCCGGCCGGCGCGACTTGTGCTCGAGGCGCTCGATTTCCGCCACCAGGCGGCGGTTGTGGGCAAGGAACGGCGCGCGCGTCTCGAGCTCGCCCTGCACCAGCGCCGAGCGGATGAAGATCTCGTGTGCCGCGTCCGGATCGATCGGCCCGTAGGCCACCCGCCGGTTCGCGTACACCGGCAGCCCGTAGAGCGTGCCGCGCTCGAGCGCGATCACCTCGCCGCGCCGGGCGTCCCACTGCGGGTCGTAGTGCTCGCGCCGCATGAGGTGGGCGCCGATCTCCTCGAGCCAGCGCGGCTCGATGCCGCCGACGGTGCGCGCGTAGAGCCGCGTGGTCTCGACCAGCTCCGCCGCCGCCACCCAGCGCCCGGCCTTCTTCGCCCACGAGCCCGGATGGATCCAGAACTTGATGCCGCGCGCCCCGGTGTAGCTCTGCTCCGGATCGTCACGCAGGCCGATGTTGCCGAGGAGGCCCGCGGTCAGCGCGCGGTGGATGGCGCGGTAGCCTTCCGGCTTCTCCGGGTCGACCGTGGATTCGTGCCAGCCGAGCTCGCGCAGCGTGCGCTCGAGCTGCTGGGCGACGTCGCGCCATTCGCGCATGCGCGGGATCGAGAGGAAGTTCTCCCGCGCCTGCTTCTCCATCTTCTGGTCGAACAGGCGCGCGAGCTTCAGGTACGAAAGGAAGTCGGACTTCTCGTGCGCGAACTGCGCGTGGCGCTCGTCGGCCGCGGCGGCCCTGTCCGCCGGGCGCTCGCGCGGGTCCTGCACCGAAAGCGCGGCGGCGATGATGCGCACCTGCGTCACGCACTTCTCCTCGCGCGCGCCGATCAGCATGCGCCCGACGCGCGGGTCGAGCGGCAGCCTCGCCAGCTCCTCGCCGACCGGGGTGAGGTCGTTCTGCTCGTCCACCGCTCCCAATTCATTCAGCAAGGCATAGCCGTCGGCGATCGCGCGCGGCGTCGGCGGATCGAGGAACGGGAAGTCGGCGACCTCGCCCAGCCGCAGGCTCTTCGCGCGCAGGATCACCGAGGCGAGCGACGAGCGCAGCACTTCCGGGTCGGTGAAGGCCGGCCGCTTCTCGAAGTCCTCCTCCGAGTAGAGCCGGATGCAGACGCCGTTCGCCACGCGCCCGCAGCGCCCGGCGCGCTGGCGCGCCGCCGCCTGCGAGATCGGCTCCACGCGCAGCATCTCCACCTTGTTGCGGTAGCTGTAGCGCTTGACGCGCGCGTCGCCGGTGTCGATGACGTAGCGGATGCGCGGCACCGTGAGCGAGGTCTCGGCGACGTTGGTGGCGAGCACCACGCGGCGCGCGCCCGCCGGCCTGAAGACGCGATCCTGCTCCGCCGCGGTGAGGCGGGCGTAGAGCGGCAGGATCTCCGCGTTCTTCAATCCGCTTCTTCTAAGGGTGTCCGCGGCGTCGCGGATTTCCCGCTCGCCCGGCAGGAACACGAGGATGTCGCCCGGACCCTCGCGGCACAGCTCGTCCACCGCGTCGGCGAGCGCGCGCTCCTCCTCCTTGCGCGTGGTGTCCTCGGAATCGCCGCCCACCGGCCGGTAGCGCACCTCCACCGGGTAGAGCCGGCCCGAGACCTCGATCACCGGCGCGCCGCCGAAATGCCGGGAAAAGCGCTCGGCATCGATGGTCGCCGACGTGATGACCACCTTCAGCTCGGCACGGCGCTCGACCAGCCGCTTCATGTAGCCGAGGAGGAAATCGATGTTGAGGCTGCGCTCATGCGCCTCGTCGAGGATGATCGAGCCGTACTCGCGCAGGTCGCGGTCGCCCTGCGTCTCGGCGAGCAGCATGCCGTCGGTCATCAGCTTGATCGCCGTGCGGCTGCCCACCTGCTCGTGGAAACGCACCTTCATTCCCACCACGTCTCCGAGCTCCGTGCCGAGCTCCTCCGCCACGCGCGCCGCCACCGAGCGCGCCGCGATGCGCCGCGGCTGGGTGTGCCCGATACGGCCGGCCGCGGAGCGGCCCATGTCGAGCAGCATCTTCGGCAGCTGCGTGGTCTTGCCCGAGCCGGTCTCGCCGCAGACGATGATCACCGGGTGGCCGGCGATGGCCTGCACGATCTCCTCGCGGCGCTGGTTGATCGGCAGCGCAGGATCGAAGGAAATGCGCTCTACACGGCTGCCTATCGCGCCTCCAGCAACCGCTCCAGGTAGCGCGCGATCAGGTCCACCTCCAGGTTGACGCGCTCGCCGGCGGCAAGCCGGCGCAGGGTCGTCACTTGCAGGGTATGCGGGATGAGGAACATCTCGAAGACATCGCCCTGCACGGCATTCACTGTCAGGCTGACCCCGTCAACACAGACCGAGCCCTTGCGCGCGATGTAGCGCGCGAGGGCCTGTGGCGCACGGATTTTCAACACCCCGTCGGTAAAGCTTACGACCTCGCCGACGCCGTCGACATGCCCCGTCACCAGGTGCCCGCCCAGCCGCTCGCCCAGGGCGAGCGCCTTCTCGAGATTCACTTCCATGCCCTCCCGGTCGAGGCCCGCCGTCACGCTCCGCGTCTCGGCGGAGACGTCGGCACGGAAACCCCGGGGCGTGAGCGCGGTGACGGTCAGGCATACCCCCTGCACGGCAATCGAGTCGCCGACCGTCACATCCGCTCGGTCGAGTGCGGCGCAGTCGACTTCGAAGGGCGACAGGCGCACGATGCGTCCCACCGCCTGCACGATGCCCGTGAACATGGCGCCGGAGGGTAGCGCAAAAGCGCTGTCTAACGCCTAATGCCGAGGAACCGGTCGGAAAATGCGCGATCGAGCTGCAGCCCCCAGGCGGAAAGCACCACGGTGAACGCGCCAACGGCGACGCTGTTCACCGCGGCCACGTGCTGGGCCTCGAAGCCGAGGAAGAACGGCGCGCCGACCAGCCACAGCCCGGCGCCCATGCTGAGCCATTCGCAGCTCGGGTGGTCGCAGCTGAAGCCGACGTGCGCGGCGGTGGCGAGGAAGAGGCCCACTACGGCCGCATTGGTGGTGGCGACGTGATGGTCGGAGTAATCGGCGAGCCATGGCGAGACGGCCAGCCACAGGCCGAGCGCGAAGCTCGCCCAGTCCTGCCAACGCCGCACCTCGGTTGCCCGCACGCTCATATCCTTTTGACCATGACCGGCGGTCACCCGTTCGGCCACCTCCTGTAGTGCAACAATCGAGCCTGACGTCGAGATGGAACGACACGTCGAACTGATCGGCGCGGCCTGGGGTCTCGGCGGCGCCGATCCGGGCTGCGCCGAGGCGCCGGCCGCCCTTGCTCCCCTGGTCGCCGCCGAGCTCGAGCGGTGCGGCGTGACGATGCACAGCGGGCCGATGCTCAGCCCTTCGCCGAGCGAGCGCCGCAGGCAGCTCGCGGTCAGCAAGCTCTGCGGCCTGCTCGCCTCCGCGGTGACCGACGCCCTCGCCCGCGGCCGCCTGCCGTGCGTGCTGGGCGGCGACCACAGCTGCGCCGGCGGCACGTGGACCGGCGTCGCCCGCGCGGTGAAAGGCAACCTCGGCCTGGTGTGGGTCGACGCGCACATGGACGCCCATACGCCGGGCACCAGCCACACCGGCCGGCTGCACGGCATGCCGCTCGCCTGGCTGCTCGGCCAGGACGATGACCCGCTCTACGGCCTCGCCACCGGCGTGATCGAGCCGCAGCACGTCGCGCTGGTCGGCGTGCGCAGCTTCGAGCCGGAGGAGCAGGTGCGCCTGCAGCGGCTCGGCGTGCGCGTGATCTACATGGAGGAGATCCGCCACGGCGGCCTGGACGCGGCGCTCGACGAGGCGCTCGCCATCGCCACCCGCGGCACCTCGGCGTTCGGCATCAGCGTCGACCTCGACGCCGTCTCGCCGACCGAGGCGCCCGGCGTCGGCACGCCGGAGCCGGGCGGCCTCGGCGCCGCCGAGCTCACCCATGCGCTCGAGCGCATCGGCGGCCGCGCCGACCTTGCCGCGGTGGAACTGGTGGAATACAGCCCGCGGCTCGACCGCAACGGCATCAGCGCCCGGGTCGCGGTGGAAATCCTGCGTGCGGCCCTATGCGGGGCGCGCGATAACGCGCAGGTCGCCGCCTAGGTTCTCCACCGAGACCAGGCGCAGTCGCCGCCGCTCCTCCAGCGACCCCGGCGCCGGCAGGTCGACGATGCCCTGCGCGCTGTCGCCGAGCAGGCTGGGATTCAGGTAAAGCAGGAACTCGTCGACGCAGCCTTCGCGCGTCAGCGAGCCGTTGAGGCGCAAGCCCGCCTCGACGTGCAGCTCGTTGATGCCGCGCGCGGCGAGCGCTGCCAGCATTTTCGGCAGCTCCACCTTGCCTTTGGAATTGGGCAGGACGAGCACTTCGGCATTGGGCAGCTTGCCCTCGCGGGCGGCGAATACCAGCACCCGCTCGCCCTGCAGGATGCGCGCGTCCGGCGGCGTCTCGAGGCGGCTGTCGACGATCACGCGCAGCGGCTGGCGCGGCGTGTCGACTTCGCGCACGGTGAGCTGCGGGTTGTCGGCCTTGACGGTGCCGATTCCCGTCAGGATGGCGCAGGCGCGCGCGCGCCAGCGGTGGCCGTCGCGCCTCGCCTCGGCGCCGGTGATCCATTGCGAGCGCCCGTCCTGCAGCGCGGTGCGCCCATCGAGCGTCGCGGCCGCCTTGAGCCGCACCCAGGGCCGCCCGCGGGTGACGCGCGAGACGAAGCCGATATTCAGCTCTTTCGCCTCTTCCTCCAGGAGGCCGTACTGGAACTGCACGCCGGCCGCGCGCAGCCGGTCCGCGCCGCCCGCGGCCTGCGGGTTCGGGTCGAGCATGGCGGCCACCACGCGCTTCACCTTTTTCGACAAGAGAAGATCGACGCAGGGCGGCGTGCGTCCATGGTGGCTGCACGGCTCGAGGTTGACGTAGACCGTCGCGCCCTCGGCCGCCACGTTCTGCAGGGCGGCCGCCTCGGCGTGCGGCCCGCCGGCGCGCTCGTGCCAGCCTTCGCCGACCACGGTATCGCCGCGGGTCACTACGCAGCCCACGCGCGGGTTCGGCGTGGTGGTGTACAGGCCCTTCGCCGCAAGCTCGAGGGCACGCCGCATCATGGCGTGGTCGAACTCGGAGAACGGGCTCACTTGCGGCGTTTCTTGGCCGCCTTCACTTCCTGCACCGCCTCGCGGAATTCCTCCGGCGTCTCGAAGTTGCGGTACACGGAGGCGAAGCGGATGTAGGCGATCTTGTCGAGCTTGGCGAGCTCGCGCATGACGAAGTCGCCGATGCGCGTGGTCTGCACCTCACGCTCGCCGAGCGAGCGCAGGCGCTCGATGATGCGGTCGACGGCCTCCTCGATCTGGTCGGTGGCCACCGGGCGCTTGCGCAGGGCGAGCATCATGCTGCCGGTCAGCTTCTCGCGGTCGAAGTCGCTGCGGCTGCCGTCCTTCTTCACCAGCCGCGGCATCTTCAGGTCGACGCGCTCGTAGGTGGTGAAGCGCTTCTCGCAGCTCGCGCATTTCCTGCGGCGTCGCGTCGTGTTCGCCTCGAGGTTGGCCCGGGTGTCGATCACCTGGGTTTCCTCGGAGCCGCAGAAGGGACATTTCATGGCGAGTTATAAATATTTGTTTCGCCAAGTATATCCCCGACTCAGGTATAGACCGGAAACCTCGCGCAGAGCGCCTTGACGTCGCCGGCGACGCGCTCGAGATGGGCGGCGTCCTGCGGCTTGTCGAGCACATCGGCGATCAGGCCGGCGAGCAGCTCGGCCTCGCGCCGCTTGAAGCCGCGCGTGGTCATCGCCGGGGAGCCGATGCGCACGCCGCTCGTCACCATCGGCTTCTGCGGATCGTTCGGGATCGCGTTCTTGTTGACCGTGATGTGCGCCCGGCCGAGCGCCGCCTCCGCGTCCTTGCCGGTGATGTTCTTCGGCCTGAGATCGACGAGGAACATGTGGCAGTCGGTGCGCCCGGAGACGATGCGCAGGCCGCGCTCGGCCAGCACCCGCGCCATCGTCTGCGCGTTCTCGAGCACCTGCTTCTGGTAGGTCTTGAACTCGGGCTTCAGCGCCTCCCCGAGCGCGACCGCCTTGGCGGCGATCACATGCATCAGCGGGCCGCCCTGCAGCCCCGGGAAGATCGAGCTGTTGATGGCCTTCTCCTGCTCGGCCGTGCCGAAGATCATGCCGCCGCGCGGCCCGCGCAGCGTCTTGTGCGTGGTGGTGGTGACGAAATCGGCGATGCCGATGGGCGAGGGGTACAGGCCGACCGCGATCAGTCCCGCGTAGTGGGCGATGTCGGCCATCAGCAGGGCGCCGCACTTGTCGGCGATGGCGCGGAAGCGCTTCCAGTCGATGGCGAGCGCATAAGCCGAAGCGCCGGTGACGATCATCTTCGGCTTTTCCTGGAGAGCGATGCGCTCGGCCGCGTCGTAATCGATCTCCTCCTTGTCCGTCAGGCCGTACGACACCACGCGGTAGAGCTTCCCCGAGAGGTTCACCGGCGAGCCGTGCGTGAGGTGGCCGCCCATCGCGAGCGACATGCCGAGGATCGTGTCGCCGGGCTTGAGCGCCGCGGTGTACACCGCCTGGTTGGCCTGCGAGCCGGAGTGCGGCTGCACGTTGGCCCACGGCGCGCCGAACAGCTTCTTCGCGCGCTCGATGGCGATGGTCTCCGCCATGTCGACGTACTCGCAGCCGCCGTAGTAGCGCCGGCCGGGATAGCCTTCCGCGTACTTGTTGGTGAGCTGGCTGCCCTGGGCGGCGAGCACCTGCGGGCTGACGTAGTTCTCCGAGGCGATCAGCTCGACGTGGTCTTCCTGGCGCTGGTTCTCCAGGCGGATGGCGTTCCACAGCTCCGGATCGGACTGGGCGAGCAGGTTGGGCGCGAGCATGGGGTCTTGGGTGGTGCGGAGAAGGCGCCGATTCTACACTTCGACCCGTGCGGCAATTCGCGACCGACGTCCTGTTCGTCTGCACCGGCAACATCTTCCGCAGCCTCACCGCGGAGTACGCGCTGCGGCGCCACGTCCCGGAAATCGTCGTCGCCTCGGCCGGGACCGACGACTACCCGCACGTCGTGCGCCCGAATGTGCGCGACTACCTGCTCTCCCGCGGAATCGACGTGGTCGCGCACCGCAGGCGCACGGTGACGCGCGAGATCCTCGGCCAGGCGAGGACGGTGATCGCGATGAGCACCGACCACCAGCGCTTTCTCGCGGCGCGCTTCGGCCTGAAGGCGCCGGTCTTCCTCGAAGCGTGCGGCGGGGCGTGCGAGGCGCTGCCCGATATCGAGGAGGTGGTGCTCGACTACAGGACCAATGCGGCGGCGGTCGACGCGCACGTGCGCAGGACCATCGACACGATCATCGAAGCGATGCCGCGCCTGGCGGCGTCACTGCGCGCTCAGGAGCGCCGCTCGATCCGGTAGCGCAGCACGTGGCCGCCGTGCCGGGCGGCGGTCTTGCCGAGGCCGATCCAGCCGCGCTCGCCGAGCAGCGCCTCGCCGCGGCGCAGGCGCACCTCGCGCGCCGCGCCGTCGACCATCAGGAAGGTGCCGTTGGAGGACTGGTCGGCGAGCACGAAGTGCTCGTCGCGGCTGAAGATGCGCGCGTGCAGGCGCGACGCGTGCTCGGTCGCCACGACGATGTCGTTCGAGGCGTCGCGGCCGATGCGCACCGCCTGGTCCTGGTCGACGATGTAGCTCTCGCCGCCGATGCTGAGCTTCAGGACCCAGCGCACGCCGTCGGCGTCGGGCATCGTATCGTCGACCTTGGTGACGTCGGGATCCGTTTTCCACAGCACCTCCCATACGCTCACCTGCGTGTTGCGGCCGCGTACCTTCGTCGCGTAGAGCTCGCGGCAGCGCCCGCGCAAGCCCGGCGAAAGCGCCTCCACGCCCTGCTGGGTGGTGAGGACCTGGGCGGGATTGGCGAGCGAGACGAGGCGCGCGCAGACGTTGACCGTGTCGCCGAAGACATCGGCGCCCTTGAGCACCACAGGGCCGTAGGTGTAGCCGATCTTGATCTTGAGGCCGCCGAGCCGGGTCGCCGCCTCCTGCATGCCGCAGCAGGCGCGCAGCGCCGCGTCGGCCATGCCGAACTGGCAGACGATGCCGTCGCCCATGTTCTTCACGGTGACGCCGCCGTTCGCCGCCACCTCCTCGTCGAGCAGGCGGAACAGGCGGTTGATCATCGCGAGCGCCTTGGCGTCGCCGATGGTCTCGTAGATCGCCGTGCTGTCGCAGACGTCGGCGAACAGCACCGCGCGCTGGATCGGCTTCTCAGTCATACCCTCACGGGGGGCGCGAGGTCGCCCGGCGTGTCGATGTCCCGGATCACGCCCGGGTCGCCCACCGGGATCTTGACGAGGTCCTTCTCGTGCGCCGAGAGGATGCCGCGCGCGCCCTCGTCGCCCTGGAGCTTGCCCAATTCCTCGAAGAACCTTCCGGCGAAGCCCACGGGATGCCCGCGCCGCGCGCGGAAGAAGGGCTGCACGATGGCGGCGCCGCGCTCGAGCGCCTCGCGCACCGCGGCGATCGAGCTGCGGCGCACGAACGGCATGTCGCCGAGCGCGACCAGGTAGCCGTCCTGCGGGCCGGCGGCGCGCACGGCGCAGGCGAGGCTCGCGCCCATGCCTTCGGCCGCGTTCCCGCACACCACGGCCCTGCACCCCTCGGCTTCGAACGCGCGCGCCGCCTCGCCGCCGCGCACGACGACGACGACCTCGGGGAGCTCGCTCTTCAGCTGGCGCGCGGCCTGCACCGCGATCGGCACGCCGTGCGGCAGGGCGTGCCGCAGCTTGTCGGAGCCGAACCGCGTTGCCGAGCCTGCCGCGAGCAGCAGGCCGACGACCTTCAAGTTTGCTTCACCTCGCACGCCGACGGGTCGAAGCGGCGCTGAGGTTTTGCGGCCCAGCTGGGTTCCGACACGCCGTGGCGCACGGCGGTCATCTCGGCGAGGATCGCCACCGCGATCTCGGGCGGCGTCTTCGAGCCGATGTAGAGGCCGACCGGGCCGCGCAGCCGCGCGATCTCCTCGGCCGAGACGTCGAACTCCTTCAGCCGCTCGCGCCGCGCGTCGTTGTTCTTCTTCGAGCCGATGGCGCCGACGTAGAACGCGGCGGACTTGAGCGCCTCCATCAGCGCGAGGTCGTCGAGCTTCGGGTCGTGGGTCAGCGCGACCAGCGCGCTGTGCCCGTCGAGCTGCAGCTCGCGCACCACGTCGTCGGGCATGCCGCGGTTCACCGGCACCGACGGCAGGTCCCAGCTCGCGGCGTATTCCTCGCGCGGATCGACCACCACCACGTGGTAGTCGAGCATGCGCGCCATCTCGGCGAGGTAGCGGGTGAGCTGGCCGCCGCCGATCAGCACCAGGCGCCAGCGCGGCCCGTGCACGGCGGACAGCATGCGGCCGTCGAACTCGAGCACGTCCTGCCAGCGCCCCGGCTCGAGCGTCGCGCGGCCGCTGTCCATCTCGAGCCTGCGGCGCACGAGCTGCTGCTGGCCGATGCGCTCGAGCAGCTCCGGGATCGCGCTCTCGGCCTTCAGCGGCTCGAGGACGAGCTGCAGCGTGCCGCCGCACGGCAGGCCCCAGCGCGTCGCCTCCTCGTTGGTCACGCCGTAGGTGATGAGCGAAGGCCGATTCTCATCCTTCTTGTTCGCGGCGGCAAATTTCTCGCGCACCTTTTCGACCAGGTCGTCCTCGACGCAGCCGCCGGACACCGAGCCGACGATCTGGCCGTCGTCGCGGATCGCGACCATGGCGCCGACCGGGCGCGGCGCCGAGCCCCAGGTCTTGACGATCGTGCCGAGCGCGACGCGGTGGCCGCCGGCGCGCCATTTCTCCGCGGTGCGCAGCACTTCGATATCGACGCTATCCATGCGGAAATGTTATCCCAACTCTGCAGCCCTTCGACGCTGCGCCGTCCGCGATCTCGATCGCGGCGCCGTGCCCGACGGCGATCTCGCGCACGATGGCGAGGCCGAGCCCGCTGCCCGTGCCCGGCGTGCCGGGCACCCGGTAGAAGCGCTCGAGCACGCGCTCGCGCTCCTCCGGCGCGATGCCGGGGCCGTCGTCCTCCACCTCGACGAACGACTGCGCGTCGCGGCGGCCCGTGCGCACGGTCACCCGTCCGCCGCGCGGCGCGTACTCGATCGCGTTGTGCACCAGGTTGCCGAGCGCCTCGCGCAGCAGGAAGGCGTCGCCCTGCACCGGCGCGGGCTCGAGCTCGAAGCCGAGGTCGACTTCGCGCGCGAGCGCCTGGTGCACCCACGCGTTGGCCTCGCCTTCGGCGAGCGCCTTGAGGTTCAGCCCGGCCATGCTGCCGCGCGCGCCCGGCTCCGCGCGCGCGAGCGCCAGCAGCTGGTTGGCGAGGCGCGCGGTGCGGATCGTCGCCTGGTGCACCTGCTCGAGCGCGCCGCGCACCTCGGACGGCAGCGGCTGCGCCAGCGCGAGCTCGGTGTGCGCCTGCAGGCCGGCGAGCGGCGTGCGCAGCTGGTGCGCGGCGTTGGCGATGAAGCGCTGCTGCGTGCGGCTCGCCTGCGCCACCTCCTGCAGCAGGCCGTTCAGCGCGCTCACCAGCGGCCGCGTCTCCTCGGGCGCGCCGGCCGCTTCCACCGGCCGCAGATCGCCGGGCGAGCGCGCCTTGATCTCTTCCGACAGGCGCGCGAGCGGCTTCAGGCCGCGTTTCACGCCGAACCACACGATCAGCAGCGTCGCCAGCGCGATCATGGCTTCCGGCAGCAGCGTCGAGAAAACGATGTCGCGCGCGAGCCGCGTTCGCTTGGTCGTGGTCTCGCCGACCAGCACCCGGCAGTTGGCCTCGCCGCAGCGCGCCGGCAGCGAGACGACGCGCAGCTTCTGCCCCTTGTACACCGTGTCGTACGAGACGAAGCCGTCGCGCTCGTCGCGCTCGGGCCGCGGCAACGGCAGCTCCTCGCCGGCGATCGCCTCGCCGCGCGGGCCGAGCACGCGGTAGTACATCGTGTCGTAGCGGTCGCGCCGCAGCACCTGGTCGACGGCCTGCGGCAGCTCGAAGCGGTAGCCGCGCTCGTTCACGACGATGTAGCCGCCGAGCGAAACGGCGATGTCGAGCAGCGCCTGGTCGTAGGCCTCGGTGGCGGGCTCGATCGACGGGTAATACGCGACGAAGGCGCCGATGACGAGGAGCGCCGCGATCGGCGGCAGCAGCATCCGCAGGAGGCTCGCGCGGAGGCTGCCCGCGGACATCAGCCGGCCCGGAATTCTTCCAGCATGTAGCCGAAGCCGCGCACGGTGCGGATGCGGATCCCGGCGGGCTCCAGCTTCGAGCGCAGGCGCGAGACGTACACCTCGATCGCGTTCGGCGAGAGCTCGTCGCCCCAGCCGGCGACGGCCTGGATGATCGCCTCCTTGGAGATGATCTTCTCCACTCTTCCGAGCAGCACCTCCAGCACCGCCCACTCGCGCGCGGCGAGCTCCAGCGGCTCGCTCTTCAGGAAGGCGCGCCGGGCGACCGTGTCGAGCAGCAGCGGGCCGTGCACGATGCGCGGGCCGCTGTGCGCCTGCGAGCGGCGCAGCAGGGCGCGCACCCGCGCCGTCAGCTCCGGCATGGCGAACGGTTTCACCATGTAGTCGTCGGCGCCCAGGTCCAGGCCGTGCACGCGGTCCTCGACCGCGTCGCGCGCGGTGAGCACCAGCACCGGCGTCGGGCGCGCGCGCTCGGGCGAGCCG
>DASSPL010000207.1:0-2176 GCA_035699685.1 Burkholderiales bacterium
TGGCAGGCGTGCCCGCGCCCCGGCCGGCGCGGCGGCTCGAACACCGTCGACATCGCGGCCTGCCCGCGGCTGCCGATACCGACGCGCTCCATGCTCGGCCGCGCGCAGGAGCGCTGGCTCGACGGCGAGATCGGCGCCTCGCGCGCCGCGTGGAACGTGCTCGCGCAGACCACGACCATGGCGCAGTTCGACCAGCAGCCGGGGCCCGGCCGCCGCGCCTGGACCGACGGCTGGGACGGGTACCCGGCAGCGCGGGAGCGGCTGCTGAAATCGATGCAGCAGGCAAGGAACCCGGTGGTCATCGGCGGCGACGTGCACTCCTTCAACTTGTGCAACCTGAAGCTCGACTTCGACGACGAAAAGGCGCCGGTCGTGGCGAGCGAGTTCGTCGGCACGTCGATCACCTCGCAGTCCTGGCCGCCGGAGCGCATGCTCAGGTACCTGCCCGACAACCCGCACATCGTCTACGCCGACAGCCGCTACCGCGGCTACACCCGCATGGAGGTCACGCCCTCTTTGCTCAAGGCCGACCTGCGCGGCCTGGCCAACGTCCGCGAGCGCGATTCCCCGTGCAGCACAATCGCCACTTTCGTGGTTGAGGACGGCCGTCCGGGGCCGCAAAAGGCTTAAATTCCGCTGACAGGGGAGACTCGAATGAAACTCTTCGCGCTGGTGCTGGGAATCGCCGTGTCCTCACTGGCGTGCGCCCAGCCTTGGCCCGCAAAGCCGGTCCGCTTCGTGGTGCCCTTTCCGCCCGGCGGCTCGACCGACGTGGCGGCGCGCGTCGTGGCTGAAAGGCTGACGCGCGCGCTCGGCCAGCAGTTCGTGGTCGACAACCGGCCGGGCGCGGTCGGCGCCATCGGCACGACGGAGGTGGCGCGCGCCGCGCCCGACGGCTACACCATCCTCTTCGCGGCCGACCCGGTGTCCACGCTCCATCTGGTCATGAAGGACGTGCAGTTCGACGTGCTGCGCGATTTCGCGCCGGTGACGCAGGTCACCACCCAGCCGCTCGCCGTGGCGGTGCATCCCTCGGTGGGCGCAAAGAACATCAAGGAGCTGGTGGCGCTCGTCAAGGCGCAGCCCGGCAAGTTCTCCTTCGCGCATTCGGGCGTCGGCTCGGGCCAGCACCTGACCGGCGAGCTCTTCAAGAAGCTCGCCGGCATCGACATGCAGCAGGTGCCGTACAAGGGCGGCGGCCAGGCGGTGCAGGACCTCGTCGGCGGGCAAATACCGATCGGCGTGCTCGGCTCCACGCCGCTCATTCCGCATCACAAGGCCGGCCGCATCACCATCCTCGCGTTCACCAGCAAGGGGCGCTTCCCCACGCTGCCGGACGTGCCGACGCTCCACGAGGCGGGTTATGCGGTCGACACCGCGCAGTGGCTCGGGCTGCTCGCGCCGCGCGGCACAAGTGCCGATGTAGTCAACGCGCTTTACACAGAAACGAGGAAGGTCCTGCAGATGGAAGAAGTGAAGGCCCGCCTGATGGAAGCCGCGCTGCTCGCGGTCGGCAGCACGCCGAAGGAATTCGGCGCCCTAATCCGGGCGGAAACCGAGATCTGGACGCGGCTCGCCGCCGATGCCGGGGTCAAGCCGCAATGAGGAAGATGACAAAGAAGCCGAACCTCCTCGTCATCCTGATCGACGACCTGCGCTACGACGAGTTCGGCGCCGGCGGTCATCCGTACATGAAGACGCCGCACATCGACCGCATCGCGCACGAGGGCGCGATCTTCGAGCGCGCCTTCCATACCACGCCGATCTGCTCGCCCAACCGCGCCTCGATCGTCTCGGGCCAGTACGCGAGCCGCCACGGCATCATCGACAACGTGGCGCGCGACGCCATGAGCCACCGCCTGCCGAACTACCACCTGCAGCTGCAGAAGCTCGGCTACGACACGGCGCACGTCGGCAAGTGGCACATGGGCAACGACGGCCGGCCCCGCCCCGGCTACGACCACTGGGTGTCGTTCGACGGCCATGGCCGCATCGAGAACCCGAAGCTCAACATCGACGGCAACTACGAGAACCGCACCGGCTACATCACCGACCTGCTGAACGATTTCGCGCTCGAGTTCCTGGAGCGCAAGCGCTCGAAGCCGTTCTCGCTGTTCCTCGCGCACAAGGCGGTGCATCCCGATGCCGAGCAGTACGCCGACGGCACGCTCGACCT
>DASSPL010000208.1:0-2356 GCA_035699685.1 Burkholderiales bacterium
TCCCGGTTGCGGAAGGAGCGCGTGTACCGGGGCATCGGCCTGGCGGCGATGATCGAGGTGACCAATCCCTCGCCCGCGTTCTACGGCGTCGGCGGCGCGCGCATCTCGGCGCAGGACGGCGCGACGCTGCGCCTCGAGCCCACCGGCATGGTCACGGTGCTCTGCAGCGTCACCGAGCAGGGCCAGGGCACGGAGGCCATCTTCGCGCAGATCGCCGCGAGCTCCGTCGGCGTCTCCCTCGACAAGGTCAAGGTGATCACCGGCGACACCGGCGTCACGCCCTACGGCGGCGGCACCTGGGCGTCGCGTGGCGCGGGCATCGGCGGCGAGGCGGTGCTCCAGGCGGGGCGGGCGTTGCGGGCCAACGTCCTCGAAGTGGCCGCCCATATCACCAAGGTCGACAAGGCCGAGCTCGACATCGCGAACAACGCGGTGGTGCACAAGCTGACGACGGAGAAGAAGCTCGACCTCGCCGAGCTCGGGCGCGTGGCCTATTTCCGCCCCGACACGCTGCCGCTCGACTTCCAGTCGGAGCTGACGGTGACGCGGCACTACACGCCGCGGCAATACGGCTTCACCTTCACCAACGGCATCCAGGCTTCGCTGGTCGAGGTCGATCCCGACACGGGCTTCGTCAGGCTGCTCAAGCACTGGTGCGTCGAGGACTCCGGGACGATCATCAACCCGATGCTCGTGGACGAGCAGCTGCGCGGCGGCGTCATCCAGGGGATCGGCGCCGCGTTGTTCGAGGAATGCATCTACGGGCCCGACGGCCAGCTCCTCAACGGCAACATGGCCGACTACCTGGTGCCGATGGCGGGCGAGATGCCCGACATCATCTGCCGGCACGTCGAGACGCCGACGCTGCAGTCGCAGCTCGGCGCCAAGGGCGTGGGCGAAGCCGGCACCGCCGGCGCGCCGGGCGCGATCATGAACGCGATCAACGACGCGCTGCTGCCCCTAAATGCCCGCGTGACGGCGATGCCGTTCACCCCCGAGCGGATCCTCAAGGCGCTGAAGAAAGTTTGAAAGACGCAAAGGTCCAGTCGGCGATCTCCCACTGGGCGCCGCGCTTCGTCTCCAACGGCGTGCTGCTCGCCGACTTCGAGGACGTCACCGGCTCGATCGAGCGCTGGGACCAGTGGTGCGCCGCGTGGTCGGCGCGCGCCGCGGTGCATGAAAAGCTTGGCCGGGAAACCCTCGCCGAAGGGTTCCGTTTGACGGCGGGTGAGCACCTGGTGCGCGCCGGCATCTACTACCACTTCGCCAAGTTCGTCTTCGTGCAGGACGTGGAGCAGATGCGCGCCGCGCACATGAAGGCGGTGGAGTGCTATCGCGACGGGGTGGCGCTGCTCAGGCCTTTCCCGGGCAAGCGGGTCGCGATCCCGTTCGAGGGCAAGACCATTTTCGGCGTGCTGCGGGGCAGCGGGCCGGTCCTGATCATGGCGCCGGGGCTCGACTCGACGAAGGAGGAGCTGCACGCCTATGGCGAGCCGTTCCTCGCCCGCGGCATCGCCACGCTGGCCATCGACGGGCCGGGGCAGGGCGAGGCGGAATACGAAATCCCGATCTGCGGCGACTACGAGCGCGCGGCGAAGGCGGTGTGCGACTGGATCGAGGAGCGCAACGACCTCGATGCCTCGAGGATTGCCATCTGGGGCGTGAGCCTCGGCGGCTACTACTCGCCGCGGGCGGCGGCCTACGAGAAGCGCATCAGGGCCTGTATCGCCCTGTCCGGACCGTACGAGTGGGACCGGATCTGGGACGCCCTGCCGGAGCTCACGCGCGAGACCTTCCGCGTGCGCTCGCACGCGCGAACGGACGCCGAGGCACGCGCGAATGCGCGTAAGCTCACCATGGTGGACGCGGCGCCGAGGATCAAGTGCCCCATATTCATCGTCACCGGCCGGCAGGACCGCCTGGTGCCGGCGTCGCATGCCGAGCAGCTCGCGCGCAGCGTCGCCGGCCCGGTCGAGCTGATGGTCGTCGAGGACGGCGGCCACAACGCGAACAACCGGCCTTACCGTTACCGCAGCCGCACGGCGGACTGGCTCGCCGCGCAATTTGGATTGCCAAAACTCTAGGAGGAGGAAGGAAAATGAAGCAGCTGTTGACCCTCGTGCTCGGCGCGGCCCTCTCGGTCGCGGCCCACGCGCAGCAGTTCCCGACCAAGCGCGTCACATTCGTCTCCGGCGTCACGCCGGGCAGCGCGTCGGACACGATGGCGCGGATACTCGCCGACAAGCTGGCGCAGAAATGGGGCCAGCCGGTGATCGTCGAGAACCGGCTCGGCGCCGGCGGCCTGGTCGGCGCGCAGCACGTCGCGCGCTCGGAGCCCGACGGCCACCTGATCATG
>DASSPL010000209.1:0-5657 GCA_035699685.1 Burkholderiales bacterium
CGCGCGGCCGCGGATCGGCCAGCGCGAGTTCCACAGGTTGAAGCGCGGGCGCACGCCCATCGCATCCTGCTGCGCGGCGGCGAGCGCGGACAGCGTGCCGACGTCGCGCCAGTAGGCGTGCTCCTCGTAGTCCTGCACGCCCGGTACCCGGTTCTGGGCGAAGTCGTAGGCGAACACGCGCTCGCTCTTGCAGACGCGCGGCAGGATGTCGCGGCCGAAGTCCACCTCGCCGCGGGCGCGCGCCTCGAGCAGCACGCGCTCGAGCATGTCCGGCTGGAACAGGTAGTTGCCCATCGAAGCGTAGGCATGGCGCGGATCGCCGGGGATGTGCTGCGGCTGCCGCGGCTTCTCCTGGAATTCGCGCACGCGGCCATCCGCCCCCGCCGCCAGCACGCCGAAGCCGCGCGCCTTCTCGACCGGCACCGCCACCGCCGACACCGTCGCCACGGCCTGCTTGGCGCGGTGGAAGTCGATCATCTGCCGCACGTCCATGCGGTAGATATGGTCGGCGGCGAACACCGCCACGATGTCGGGCGAGTGCGCCTGCAGGACGTCGAGGTACTGGTATACCGCGTCGGCCGTGCCCTTGAACTACGCGCTCAGCGTATTGGAGCGAGGCAGGAGGACGCGGATCAGGCCGTCGCTGTCGGCGAACGAGGGCGCCCACGCCGTCTGGATGTGGTGGATCAGGGACTCGGGCTTGTACTGCGCCAGCACGTAGACGTTCGAGATGCGGGAGTTGACCAGGTTGCTCAACACGAAGTCGACTATGCGATAGCCGTTGGCGAAAGGAAGCGCCGGCTTCGCATGCTCGGCGGTGAGGGGATACAGCCGCGTACCTTCCCCGCCAGCGAGGACCAGGGCAACGATTTTCATTAGTGGGCTTGCCTTCAGTAGTAATCGGTTTGTTGTAGGAACTACGCGAGGATCATAGGAACGCGTAGCAGTCCGTACTATCGGCCGGACTTGATTCGTGCTGTAACAGTGACCCGACCCCGCGTAGTCGGTTGGCGACACGAATATCCGGCGCTGGTGATAGGCCGCTTTCACCATGCGCCCTACCATGGCCGCCACCTAAGACGACCGCCTTTTACGGAAGGGGGGTGCGCCTTGCTCCTGTCGCGACGTTCCATTTCCCTCACCTTCGCCGTGCTCGCGGCGGCGGCCCTGCTCGCGCTGGCCGCGGACCGGGCCTATGCGCCGGAACGCGGCCGCCTGGCGCTGGAGACGTGCCTGCCGGAGGAAACCTTCGACGCCGAGCCGCGCGATCCGTCGCAGGCCGTGCTGGTGAAGTACCTGTCGCGGCGCTTCCTGGTCGCCGGCGAGGCGACCGAGCGGATGGTGGGCGCCGCCTACCGCGCCGCGCGGGAGGTCGGCCTCGATCCGCTGCTGGTGCTCGCCGTGATCTCGGTCGAGTCGCGGTTCAACCCGATCGCCGAGAGCGTCATGGGGGCGCGCGGCCTGATGCAGATCATCCCCAAGTACCACCAGGCCAAGCTCGCCAAGGTCGGCGGCGACGCCGCGCTGTGGGATCCGGAAAGCAATATCCGCGTCGGCGCGCTGATCCTGCAGGAATACGTGCACCGCACCGGCACGCTGGAGGCCGGGCTGCAGTATTACAACGGCGCCTTCTGGGACGGCAACGCGCAGTACGCCAACAAGGTGCTCACCGAGCGGGCGCGCCTGCTGGATGTGCTGGACAACCGCAGCGCCGCGACGCTGGTCGCCTTCAATGGCGGCTGAAGTCCGCGCCCTCCTGCTGGGACTGCTGCTGCTGGTCCCGGCCACGCCCCACGCGGCGGTCAACGCGCAGGACCTCGCCGAGATCCGCGCGGTGATCCAACGGCAGCTCGACGCGTTCCGCCGCGACGACGCGCGCGGCGCATTCGCGCTCGCGTCGCCGGGCGTGCAGCAGGCCTTCGGCACGCCGGAGCGCTTTCTCGACGTGGTGCGCGTGTCGTATCGCGCCGTCTACCGCCCGGCCGGCGTCGCGTTCCTCGGCCTCACGGTGATGGGCGGCGAGGCCGTGCAGCAGGTGCAGATCATCGACGGCTCCGGCGGCGTGTGGGTGGCGCACTACGCCATGCAGCGGCAGCGGGACGGCAGCTGGCGCACCAGCGGTTGTCATCTTGTGCAGCCGGCCAGAACGATTCCAACGTAAGCTCTCGCCTCTGTGGAGGCGCCTGCACGATCGGTAGTCGCGCCAAGCACCGTCTGGCGCGGGCGCGCCCTTCCGCTCGGCGCCACCTGGGACGGCGCCGGCGTCAACTTCGCCCTGTTCTCCAAGCACGCCGAGCGCGTCGAGCTGTGCCTGTTCGATCCGCGCGGCCGGCGCGAGATCGAGCGCGTCGAGGTGCGCGAGCGCACGGATTTCGTCTGGCACTGCTACCTGCCGGACGCGCGCCCGGGCCTGCTCTACGGCTACCGCGTGCACGGGCCGGGCGAGGGCCCGCATCGCTTCGACCCGAGCAAGATCCTGCTCGATCCCTACGCCAAGCTGATCCAGGGCAAGATCAGCGCCGGGCTCGGCCGCTCGCAGGTGGTGGATCCCGCGTTCAGCTGGGGCGACGACCGCCCGCCGCGCACGCCGTGGCGCGACACGGTGATCTACGAGCTGCACGTCAAGGGCTTCACGCAGCGCCACCCGGACGTGCCCGAGCAGGTGCGCGGCACCTACGCCGGCCTCGCCACGCTTCCCGTGATCCAGTACCTGAAGGGCCTCGGCGTCACCGCGGTCGAGCTGCTGCCGGTGCAGGCCTTCGCCGACGAGAAGCGCCTCGTGCAGCACGGCCTGCGCAACTACTGGGGCTACAACACGATCGGGTTCTTCGCGCCGGAGATGCGCTACTGCGCCACCGGCACGCTGGGCGAATTCAAGACGATGGTGAAGGCGCTGCACGCCGCGGGCATCGAGGTGATCCTCGACGTGGTGTACAACCACACCGCCGAGGGCGACCACACCGGGCCGACGCTCGCCTTCCGCGGGCTCGACAACGCCATCTATTACCGGCTCGACCCGCACCATCCGCGCCGCTACCTCAACTTCACCGGCACCGGCAACAGCCTCAATACCAGCCACCGCGTGGTGCTCGCGCTGGTGATGGACAGCCTGCGCTACTGGGTGCAGGAGATGCACATCGACGGCTTCCGCTTCGACCTCGCGCCGACGCTGGCGCGCAACTCGAGCCAGCACTTCGATCGCAACGGCGCGTTCCTCTCCGCGATACGGCAGGACCCCGTGTTGTCGCGGGTCAAGCTGATCGCCGAGCCGTGGGACATCGGCGAGGGCGGCTACCAGCTCGGCAACTTCCCGCCCGGCTGGGTGGAGTGGAACGACAAGTATCGCGATGCCGTGCGTTCCTTCTGGAAGGGCGAAAACGGAGTGGTCGGCGAGCTCGCCTCGCGCCTCAGCGGCTCGAGCGACATCTTCCAGCCCGCCGGGCGCAGCCCGCGCTCGAGCGTCAACTTCGTCACCGCGCACGACGGCTTCACGCTGCACGACCTGGTGAGCTACGAGCGCAAGCACAACGAAGCCAACCTGGAGGCGAACCGGGACGGCAGCGACAACAATCGCAGCTGGAACTGCGGCGCCGAGGGGCCGAGCGACCAGCCGCATATCCGCGCGCTGCGCGAGCGCCAGAAGCGCAATCTGCTCGCCACCCTGCTTTTCTCGCAGGGGCCGCCGATGCTGGTGGCCGGCGACGAGGCCGGGCGCACGCAGCTCGGCAACAACAACGCCTACTGCCAGGACAACGAGACGTCCTGGCTCGACTGGGACCTGGACGCCGATGGCCAGGCGCTGCACGGGTTCGTGCGCCGGCTGATCGAGCTGCGCAAGCGCCATCCCGGCTTTCGCCGCCGCAGCTATCCGAAGCCCGAGGACGTGCACTGGCTTGCGCCCGAGGGCCGCGCCATGAATCAGGGCGACTGGACGAATCCGCACACGCGCACGCTGGGCATGCTGCTCCTCGGCAAGCAGCTCGCGGAGCGCGACGACCACGGCACCCCGGTGGAGGACGACGACCTGCTGCTCCTGCTGAACGCGGGCGAGGAGGCGGTGGATTTCGCCCTGCCGGGCGAGGGATGGAAGCTGCTCGTCGATACCGCGGCGCCGCAGCGCCTGGTGACGAATCCCTACGCGCTGGAGGCGCGCAGCCTCGCGCTGCTGATCAAAGCCAGGTAGACAGCCCGAGCTCGTGCGGATGGGTGAGGAGCTCGTGCCGCGGGTAGATGCGGATGCGGTAGTCGAGCCGTCCGGCGAGCCCGGGCTTCAGGTCGAGGCGGAAGTGGTGCTCGCCGTCGTGCGCGTGCCCGGTCGGCGACAGCTCATGGCTGTGCGAGAGCGGCGCCGCCTCGCGCAGCGCGCGCGTGAGGAGCAGCTCGACGCACACGTCGGCGGGTGACAGGCCGTTCAGCCTCGCCGCCACCTCGACCGGCGCGCTCTCGCCGAACTGGATGCGCCTCGGCGGCGTGTCGACCCGCCGGAGGGACACGCCGTTCCACGCCGCGCGCACGCGCGCCTTCCATCCGGCGAGCGCCTTCGCCGGCTCGTAGTTGCCTTGCGAAAACCGCTGGCCCTGGCGCGAGGCGGGCAGGTAATACTTCGTCACGTACTCGCCGAGCATGCGCGAGGCGTCGTAGCGCGGCAGGAGCGAGGCCATGGAGCGCTTCGCCATGCGGATCCACTCGGGCGAGTAGCCGCCCTCGGTGCGCCGGTAGTACGTCGGGATGACGTTGTCCTGCAGCAGCTCGTAGAGCGTGCGCGCTTCCTCGCGGTCGCGCCGGTGCTGGTCGAGCTGCGGGCTGGCCGGCTTGATCGCCCAGCCGTTCTGCCCGTCGTAGCCCTCGTCCCACCAGCCGTCCAGGATCGACAGGTTGATGGCGCCGTTCATCCCGGCTTTCATTCCCGAGGTGCCGGACGCTTCCAGCGGGTGCACCGGGTTGTTGAGCCAGACGTCGACGCCGGCCACCAGGCGCCGGGCGATGTGCAGGTCGTAGCCCTCGACGAACAGGAGCCGCCCCTGGAACTCCTCCTGGCCCGCCATGTGCACGAGCGTGCGGATCAGCTCCTGGCCGGGCTCGTCGGCCGGGTGCGCCTTGCCGGAGAAGAGGAACACCACCGGCCGGTCCTTGTCGCCGACGATGCGGCGGAAATTGTCCAGGTCGTTGAACAGCAGCGTGGCGCGCTTGTAGGTGGCGAAGCGCCGCCCGAAGCCGATGGTCAGCACGCTCGGCTTGGCCGGGTCGCAGTAGCGCAGCATGCGCTCCAGGTGCGACTCGCTGCCGTGGTTCCTGAGGTGCTGGCGCGAGATGCGGTGGCGCAGCATGTGCAGCATGCGCGCCTTGATGTCCTGGCGCACGCTCCAGTAGATGTGGTCGGGGATGTCGCGGATCTTCTCCCAGATGCCCGGATGTCCCAGCCGGTGCATCCAGCCCACGCCGAGGAAGCGGTCGAGCACCTCGCTCCACTCGGGGGCGAGGAAGGTCGCCACGTGCACGCCGTTGGTCACGTAGCCGACCGGGTTCTCCTCCGGCGTCACCTGCGGCCAGAAGTCCTTCAGCAGCCGCTGCGAGACGCCGCCGTGGATGCGCGACACGCCGTTGTGGAAGCGCGAGCCGCGGATGGCGAGGGCGGTCATGTTGAAGTCGCCGCCGGA
>DASSPL010000210.1:0-6405 GCA_035699685.1 Burkholderiales bacterium
TCCCGGCCGCGGAGCTCGACAAGCACTTGGGCAGCGGCTACGGGATCTTCGCCGGCAGCAAGGTGGAATGGGCCGAGCTGAAGTTCACGCCCGAAGCCGCGCGGTGGGTATCGGCGCAGACCTGGCATCCGGACCAGCGCACGAAGGTCGAGAAGGACGGCACCTACCTGCTGGAAGTGCCGTACGCCGAGGCGCCGGAGCTAGTGATGGAGATCCTGAAGTTCGGCGCCGATGTGGAAGTGGTGGCGCCCGCGAGCCTGCGCGAGCGCGTCGCGCAGTCCCTCGCGAAGGCCGCGAGCCGCTACAGCCGCCGCTAGGCGGCTTTGCGCAGCTCGGGAGCGGCGGACGACGCCTGCAGGGCCTGGCGTAGCTCGTCGGCGGACACGCCGGCGGCCCTAGCCCAGTCCCAGGTCTCGAGCTCGGTGGCGAGATCGAGATCCGCGTCGTTGCTCAGCAGTGTGGTGGCGTCCATGGCTCTATCTAAGCGCTGCATGCCGCACAAGGCGTGCCGCGATGCATAGTTCTTCCGGACCACAGCGGGGTACACGAGCCCTTTTTCCTAAAGTTCGTACCGGCCGATATCCAGTGCGCCGTGGAAGACGCCGAGGATGTCGATGTTGCCGTCTTCCTTCAGGAGGTAAGCGATGCGGTAGTGCTCGAAGAGGAGGATACGAATATGTCGCGGCGATGGCGCGTATCGCTGTCCGATCTCCGGGAATCGACGAAGATCCTGTGCGCGGTCGTAAATTCCCTGAACGGTACGCGCCGCTGCTGCAGGATTATCGGCTGCGATGTACTCGTAGATGTCGCTGAGCCAGCGAGCTGCCTCGTCGGTCCAGCTTATTTCCGCCACGACCGGATGCGCCGGCCCATTTCCGCGTTCGACACCGTCCTTCTAGCATCCGAATCAGCGACCCCGCGCTGAACCATCACATGGAAGGCTAGTTCCCGCACGATCTCCTCCGGCGAGCTGCTGTCCGGCTGCTTCTGGATAAGGCGGGTAAGTTCCTCTTTTGCGGTCGACATGGCCAGGTCCTGCACGCGATACCCGAGCCTAACATCGATCAGGCTCATCGCCTGAGCCACCCCCGGCCGCAGGATGGCCGCATGATCCCCCTCGACCTGCTCGTTGCGCTCTCGCCGACCGTCCTCTGGGCCTGCCTGTGGCTGGCCGAAAAGGTCCGCTGATGATCGCCTCCGCCCTGCGCCCCCTCATGTCCTCCTTGCGGCTGCGCTCCAGGCGGCGCCGGCTGACGCGCCAGGAGCTCGTCAAGCTGGTATCGGATGCCAACCGCCGATCGGAAATCAGGTTTCCGGCCCGGCTGCCGAGGCAGTTCAAGCTCACCTCGTGATGCCGGCCCATGGGCTTGCTCACCAATCACGCCCGCGCCCGCATGCAGCAGCGCGGCATCCGGCCGGAGATGCTCGCGGCGCTCCTCGACTACGGCCGGGAGATCCACGTCAACGGCGGCTGCGACCTGCTCTTCTTCGACAGGCGTGCCCGTGCCCGGCTGGCCAAGGCGGGCAACAGCTACGCCATCGTTGGGTCCGATGGACTGGTGATCACCGTCGGGCATCGCTTCCGCCGTATCCCCCGCCGGCGTTGAAACGGTAGCGCACCCGTTACACCCGAAAGGCGATTCAGCCGACAGACAACGGCCGGTCCGCCGCCGACAATGTCTCTTCCCCTTGAGTCATACGCCCTCCCTCCCTTGGGCATGGCTCACTTCAGAAAGCCGCCCTCGGGCGGCTTCTTTTTTCGCCGAGGAGGCACCGTGGACTGGAGCAGCATCGAGCGCGACTGGCAGCGCTACAAGACGAGCGTGCAGGCGCGCTGGGCCCGGATCACGCTGCCCGAGCTCGACCTGATCGCGGGCCACCGCGAGCGCCTTACCGGCCAGATCCACGCGGTTTACGGCATCTCGCCCGACGAGGCGAGGGCGCAGGTGAACCGCTGGCTGGACGAGCAGCCGGAAGCGGGCTGAGGCACTCCATGGAATGGGAACGCGTAAAGGCGCACTGGCAGACCTTCGGGGTGCTGGTGCGCGCGCGATGGGGAAGGATCAGCGAGGAGCAGCTGGAGACCATCGGCGGGTCGCGCGAGGACCTCGTGCGCCAGATCCACGCGATCTACGGCATCTCGCTGGGCATGGCGCAGATGCAGGTCGAGTCGTGGCAGGGGCGGCTCGCGCAGCCGCCGACCTAGCTAGCGTCCCGCCTGCAGGGTGGCATACGCCACTGCATCGCCCAGGCGGTCGTAGCGGTATTCGCCCCAACGGTAGGTGCCGTTCTCGAACGTGATGGCGAGTGCCTGCATGAGGGTGCGCTCGGCATCGGTAGGCAGCGGCACCCGGTCCATCGCGGTCTCGTCGACGGCCGCTTCGCCGCGCGCGCCGTCCAGGCGCGCGTAGTTCAACGCGTCCAGGAAGCGGTCGTAGCGGAAGCCCCGGTAGTGGTAGCTGCGCCCGTCATAGCCGATGGAGAGCTCGCCCGTGTCCCGCGCCACGACCTCGCGCGTGCTCTTCTCCAGGCTCGAGAGCTGCGCCTCCAGCGCCTCCACCATCGAGTAGGCCTCGAGGTACTTCTCCTGGTTGCCGGAGGCGCGCCAGACGTCGCGCTGCGATTCGGCGGCGCTGATCTGCAGCCTGAGGGCGGCGAGCTTCTCCCGCAGCGTCGTCACGCGCGCGCCGCGGCGATCTCGGCGATGAGCTGGTCGTCGCTCGCGTACGCGAGGCGCTGCTTCTCGCGCATCGCCTCGCCGTAGATGCCGCGCGCCATGTCGTTGCGTGGCGATTCCCAGTACCCGATGTTCTCGCGGCGGATGTCCTCGAAGGCGCGCACGCTGAAGCGCGCCTCGAGGATCGCGGTGATCGCGCGCTTGCGCGCGCGCAGCGTGAGCTTGACGGGGGCGCTCATTCCGGGGTGTTGAAGAGGCGCCACAGCGGCATGCGATAACGCTGCCTGCCGCCCTCGCGCGGCGCCGGACAGGCGATGGCTTCGTAGCGCGGCTCGACCGGGCTCGGCGCGCCTTCCGAGGAGAAGAGGTCGAGCGTCACCGGATCGACGTAGCCGGGGGAGTCATGCGGGAGGCGATTGGATTTCATTGATCCACCCTACGCCTTATCGCGCATCGTGCCGTTGCAGCCGCAAATAAATATATAGGGCGCCGCTATGGGCGCTAGCGGACGGACCGCCTTGCCCGGCACGCCCACACTGCATGCACACAACGAGAGGAACACGAGATGAACTGGGACAGAATCGAAGGCAACTGGAAGCAATTCAAGGGCAATGCCAAGCAGCAGTGGGGCAAGCTCACCGACGACCAGCTCGACACCATGAACGGCAAGCGCGACCAGCTCGCCGGCAAGATCCAGGAAGCGTACGGCGTCAGCAAGGACGAGGCGGAGAAGCAGGTCTCGACCTGGCAGCAGGCGCAGAAGGACACCGAAGCGCGCAGCTAAGAGGCAAGACGGCAGCGCCACAAGCGCGGCCGCGGGCCGGCACGGCAACATCGTGCCGGCCTTTTAACGTCAGCATCCGAGGACTTTCCATTCGATTCTTGCTTACCATCCTTGCGGCAGCGTTTCTCCTTGCGGCGAGCCCCGTGCCGGTCGACGACGAAACCATCTTTCTCGAGGTCGACAACGCCATTCGAGGCCGCGACAGCCTGGCGAACGCCAGGATCGACGTGCGCGCGAAGGACGGCATCGTCACGCTGACCGGCTTCGCCCGCACCACGCGCGAGATCGCGCTCGCGGGCAAACTCGCCAGGCGGGTTCGCGGCGTCACCACCGTGCAGAACGACATCCGCATCGCGAACCAGCCCTCGCGCAGCTGAGCGCGCGCTAGAAGACCTCGAGCAGCTCCACCTCGTAGACCAGCGCCGCGTGCGGCGGCACCAGGTCGCCGCGGCCGACGCTGCCGTAGGCCAGCGACGAAGGCACGGTCAGGCGGCGCCGCCCGCCGGCGCGCATGCCGACGATGCCCTGGTCCCAGCCGCCGATGACGAGCCCTTCGCCGAGCCTGAACTCGGCCGGCCGGCCGAGCGCGCGGCTCGACTCGAACTGCCGCCGGCCCTGCGCGATCCAGCCGATGTAGTGCACCGCGACGCCGTCGCCCTCGTTCGCAATGACCCCGCGGCCGACCTCGAGGTCTTCCTTGATCAGCGCGCTCGGAATGAAGTCGTACGGCCGATCCATCGGCTTCTTTCTCTTCCCGGGGAGCGGCCATTGTACGCGCGCAATCGGCGTATGCTGGGCGCTCGAGAGGGGAGGCACGATGATGGACTATCCACGCTACAGGCCCAGCCGCCAGCGCACGCCCGGCCGCGGCGCCTTTTCCGACTTCGCCACGTTCGTGCTGCGCGTCGAGCTGCCGCGGCTGAAGAGCTGCCGCATCGACCGGCGCATCCGGTCGCGCGCGCTGAAGGAAAAACTCGCCGCCTGACTTGGAAGGGTTTCCCTAGCCCGTCTTAGCCTCGAGCGCTGCCCAGCGCTCGAGCTTCTCCATCAGCAGCCGCTCGATCTCCGCCGTCCGCGCCTGGTCGGCGCGCAGCGCATCCGGCGGCTGCTTGTAGTACTCGGGCTCGTGCATGCGCGCATGCAGCGCCTTCTGCTCCGCCTCCAGCGCCTCGATCTCTCCCGGCAGCGCCTCCAGCTCCCTCGTCTCTTTGTAGCTCAGCTTCCTCCCTTGGTTTTTCGCCGCCCCCCTGTCAAGGGGGGAAGCGAGCTTTTGCGAGCGGGGGGTTTCGACTGCGCCCCTCTGCTGCACGTAATCCGAATACCCACCCGCATATTCCTTCCATACCCCGTCCCCCGCTGCCGCCAGCGTCTGCGTCACCACGTTGTCCAGGAACGCGCGATCGTGGCTCACGAGGAGGATCGTGCCGGCGTACTCCTGCAGCGCCGCCTCGAGCAGCTCGAGCGACTCGATGTCGAGGTCGTTGGTCGGCTCGTCGAGCACCAGCACGTTGGCGGGCTTCGCGAAGAGCCGCGCAAGCAGCAGCCGGTTGCGCTCGCCGCCCGAGAGCATCGCCACTTTCGAGCTCGCGCGCCGCGGCGGAAACAGGAAATCGCCGAGGTAGCTCATGACGTGCTTGCGCCCCGACGGCAGATCGACCCATTCTGAGCCGGGGCTGATGGTGTCGGCGACGGTCGCCTCTTCGTCGAGCACCTCGCGCAGCTGGTCGAAGTAGGCCGGCTGCACGTTCGCGCCGGTGCGCACGCGGCCGGAGTCCGGCTCGAGCGCGCCCAGGATCAGCTTGATGAGCGTGGTCTTGCCGGCGCCGTTCGGGCCGATGAGGCCGATGCGGTCGCCGCGCGACACGATCAAATCGAGATCCTTGATGAGCGTGCGGCCGCCGAACGCCTTGCTGACGCCGGTGAGCTCGGCCACCAGCTTGCCCGAGCGCTGGCCCTGGCCGATCGCCAGCTTCACGTTGCCCGAGCGCTCGCGGCGCTGGGCACGCTCATCCCGCAGGCGCTCCAGGCGCCGCACGCGGCCCTCGTTCCTCGTGCGCCGCGCCTCGATGCCCTTGCGGATCCAGGCTTCCTCCTGCGCCCAGAACTTGTCGAACTTGGCGTGCACCACC
Organism: Burkholderiales bacterium; assembly: GCA_035699685.1. Taxonomy (GTDB): domain Bacteria; phylum Pseudomonadota; class Gammaproteobacteria; order Burkholderiales; family SG8-39; genus SCGC-AG-212-J23. The sequence continues at coordinate 5,591 of DASSPL010000210.1, forward strand.
GCCTCCACGGCGAGCTGCTCGGCCTTGCGCTGCTCGTAGGCCGAGTAGTTGCCGGGAAAGGAGAGCAGCCGCCCGCGGTCGAGCTCGAGGATGCGCGTGGCGACGCGGTCGAGGAAGGCGCGGTCGTGGGTGACGAAGATCGCGGCCGGCTGGCGCGCGAGCAGGCCCTCGAGCGCGACGATGCCGTCGATGTCGAGGTGGTTGGTCGGCTCGTCGAGCAGCAGCACGTCCGGCTCCTGCGCGAACGCCGCGGCGAGCGCGGCGCGCTTCCGCTCGCCGCCGGAAGCCTTCGCCGGATCGAGGTCCAGGCTCACGTCCAGCCGATGGAAGAACTCCTCCAGCTTGTGCGCGGCCGCCGGGACGCCGGCCGGAAACGCAGGCTCCTGCGGCACGAGCACGATGCGCAGGCCGTCGCGCTTGCGGAGCTCGCCGTCGTCCAGCGCCGTGGTGCCGGCGAGCACGGCGAGCAGCGACGACTTGCCGGTGCCGTTGCGGCCGATCAGGCCGATGCGCTCGCGCTCCTCCAGCGCGAACGACGCGCGGTCGAGGAGCGGCAGGTCGCCATAGGCGAGCTCGCCGTTCTGTAGGGTCAGCAGTGCCATGAATAATTCGGGGTCAGGGCCGTAATTGCGGCCCCGCGGCCCGCCGGAGCATTACCGGGCGGGCTTGCTGCGGAACGTCACATGGGGCTCATGCGGCCGGCTTGGCGGCGAGGCGCTGCTCCTTCTTGCGCTGCTTCTTCTGCTGCTTGAGCTTCTTCTCGATCTTCTGCAGGCGCTGGCGGTTCTTCAGGTTGCGCGTCGTGTGTCGCATGG
>DASSPL010000211.1:0-21404 GCA_035699685.1 Burkholderiales bacterium
GCGGCTCCCGACGAGCGAGGCGAGCGCTTCCGCATCGCGCGCGCAGACGAGTACTTCGTGAAGAGCGTTCATGGTGACCTCCAGTTCGAAAAGCGACGAGCCGCTACCACGCGGTGTGGCGAGGCAAAGCGGGGCTTGGCGAAGATCCCGGTAGCCGGTCGGCTGCGGGCGCCCTAGGGGCGCCGGGCCGGGGCGGTTACCGGGCGGAGGTCGGACAGGCGAGGGTGCCCGGAATGCGCAGGACGCGACACACCGGCTCGGCGCGGGACGCGCGAGCGTTGTGGATCGGGTACGTGTTCATTGCGCTACGCATGTTGAGACCACCATACCACACGAAAAAAATAAAACAACCGTTCAGGTCGTGTGCGTATGTTCTTCACGAGCAGCGCGCCGCCACGCCCGCCGGCCGGCCCCGGACTGTCGCGCTGCAATGGCCGCCGAAACCGCGTCTCGGCTAATCTTCACCCATGGCGTTCAACCGCATCCTTAGCGCAACGGATTTCTCCGCCGACGCCGGCGCCGCGCTGCGGCGCGCGGTCCTGCTGGCGTCCCAGCACAAGGCGAGCCTCGAAGTGCTGCACGTGGTCCCGGAAGAGTCGCTGCAGTCGCTGCGCCAATGGGTGCCGGTGGACTGCGCGGACCGGATCGTGGTCGCAGTGCGCGAGGAGCTCGAGGGTTGCGCGGTCGGCGCGGCGAAGCACACTGGAATGCGCATCGATACCCGTGCCACGGTTGGACGCGTCATCGACACCATCCTGGAGCGGGCCGCTGCGTCGGATCTCGTGGTGATCGGCGCGCACGGCACCAATCCGCTCAAGGACATGGTGCTTGGCACCACCGCCGAGCGCATCGCCGGGCGTTCCCCGGCGCCGGTGCTCGTCGTGCGCGCGCCGCCGGCGCAACCCTATTCGAAGGTGCTGGTGGCGGTCGACCTGCTGCCGGGGGCGGAGGAGGCGCTGGCGCTCGCGCTCGGCTTCGCGCCTGCCGCGACGCTGGTCGCAGTCCACGCCTTCGACATCCCCTTTGGCGGGATGCTCCATCGCGCCGGCGTCACCCAGCCGGTCATCGACCAGCACCGCGTGCGCGCCCACCGCGACGCGCTGGACAGGCTCGCCGCGCTCAGCCGCTCGGTGTCGGGCGCCGCCGACCGCTTTCTCGCGTATGCCGAGCGCGGTCATCCGGCCGCGGTGATCCTGGAGCGGCAGCAGGCGATGGGCGCCGACCTGGTGGTGATCCGCAAGCGCGCGCGCTCGCTGGCCGAGGCGGTCTTCCTCGGCAGCGTGACCCGCCACGTGCTGGCCGACGCCGCGAGCGACGTGCTGGTGCTCGCGGAGCCGAAGCGCTGACCGGAGGGGCGGTGAGTAGCGAATGGCTTCTGGCGGTGCTGCTCGCGCTGCCTTTTCTCGGCAGCGTGGCCGCGGCGCTGTTCCCGCCGAACGCACGCAACGCCGAGGCCACGCTCGCGGCCGCGGTCATGTTCGCCTGCCTGGCCCTGACCCTCGCGCAGTACGGCGCGCCGGCGCGGGTGGACCTGCCCTGGCTGCCCGCCCATGGCGTCGACTTCGTCGTGCGTATCGACGGCCTGGCGTGGATGTTCTGCGCTCTGGTATGCGGCATCGGCTTCCTGGTCGTGCTCTACGCGCGCTACTACATGTCGCCGCGCGACCCGATCGCCCGCTTCTATTCGCTCCTGCTAGCGTTCATGGGGTGCATGCTCGGCACGGTGCTGTCGGGCAACCTCGTGCAGCTGGTGTTTTTCTGGGAAGCGACCAGCCTGCTGTCGTTCCTCCTGGTGGGGTACTGGCATCAGAACGCGGCGGCCCGCGATGGCGCGCGCATCGCGCTGGTGATCACCTCCGCCGGCGGCCTGTGTCTCTTCGGGGGCGTGCTGCTGCTCGGGCAGATCGCCGGCAGCTACGACCTCGAGGCGGTGCTCGCGAGCGGCGACCTGATCCGCGCCGACCCCGCCTACGTGCCGGCCCTTGCGCTGATCGCGGTGGGTGCGCTGACGAAGAGCGCGCAGTTTCCGTTCCATTTCTGGCTGCCGCAGGCGATGGCGGCGCCCACGCCGGTGTCGGCGTACCTGCACTCCGCGACGATGGTCAAGCTCGGTGTCTTCCTGCTCGCCCGCCTGTGGCCTGCGCTCGCCGGAACCGACGCCTGGATGTGGATCATCGGCACGACCGGGCTCCTCACGCTGGTGCTGGGCGCCTATGCCGCCATCTTCCAGCACGACCTCAAAGGGCTTCTTGCGTACTCGACCATCAGCCACCTGGGTCTGGTGACCGTGCTCCTCGGATTGAACAGCCGGCTTGCGCTGGTCGCGGCCCTCTTCCACGTCATGAACCACGCCACCTTCAAGGCGAGCCTGTTCATGACCGCCGGCATCATCGATCACGAGACCGGCACGCGCGATATCCGGCGGTTGAACGGCCTTTACCGCTTCATGCCGGTGACCGCGACGCTCGCCGTGGTGGCCGCGGCGGCGATGGCGGGGGTGCCGCTCCTCAACGGCTTTCTCTCGAAGGAGATGTTCTTCGCCGAGGCGCTGGCCGTCGAAGGACCGGTGCCGCTGCTGAATCGCGCGCTGCCCTACGTCGCCGTGGCATGGGGCATGTTCAGCGTGGCCTATTCGCTTCGCTTCATCCACGGCGTGTTCTTCGGGCCGCGGCCGCAAGGCCTGCCGCGCGAGCCGCACGAGCCGCCGCGCTGGATGCGCTTCCCGATGGAGCTTCTGGTGGCCGCTTGCCTGCTCGTCGGCGTGCTGCCGGCGCTGACCATCGGCCCGGTGCTGGATGCCGCGGTCGCCTCGGTCCTCGGCGCCGATGCCCCGGAATACAGCCTCGCGGTGTGGCATGGCTTCACCACCCCGATGATGATGAGCCTGGCCGCCCTGGCGGGCGGGGCGCTGCTCTATATGGCGCTCAGGAACTACATCGCGCGCGGGCGGGAAGCGACGCCGCTGCTCCCCCCGGTCGAGGGGCGGCGCGTATTCGATCTGGCGATGGCGACCCTGTCGTGGCGCTGGGCGCGGCTTGCGCTGCAGGCCCTCGGCACCCAGCGCCTGCAGCCGCAGCTGCGCTGGGTGGTGGTGGCGGCGCTCGTGGCAGCGGGCTGGCCGGTATACGGCCGTGGCCTCGAATGGGGACCCCTGCCGCTGACCGAGATTCACTGGGCATTTCTGCTGATGTGGATCGCGGGCGCTGCGTGCGCGCTCGGCGCGGCATGGCAGGCGAAGTTCCATCGCCTGGCGGCGATCGTCCTCATGGGCGGGGCGGGCGTGGTGGTCTGCCTCACCTTCGTCTGGCTCGGCGCCGCCGACCTCGCGCTCACGCAGCTCCTCGTCGAGGTGGTGACGACGGTGCTCCTGCTGCTGGGGTTGCGGTGGCTGCCGAAGCGGGTGCCGTTCGAACCGACGCGCTCAGGCGCGCTGAAGGCCCTGCCGCGGCGCAGCCGCGACCTCGCGCTGGCCATCCTTTCGGGGGCCGGGCTCGCGGCGCTCGCCTATGCGGTCATGACGCGCCCGCTCCCCGACAGCGTGTCGCGCTTTTTTCTCGAGCAGGCGCTGCCCGGCGGCGGCGGCACCAACGTCGTCAATGTGATCATCGTCGACTTCCGCGGCTTCGACACGCTGGGAGAGATCGGCGTGCTCGGTGTCGTGGCGATCACCGTGTACGCGCTGCTGCGCCGCTTCAGGCCGCCGCCCGAGAGCTTCGAGGCGCAGCCGCCTGCGGCGCGTCCGCACGCGGAGGACCTGCTGGTGCCGCGCGTGCTGATCCGGCTGATGTTTCCGCTGATCGCGCTTTTCGCGGCGCACCTGCTGCTGCGGGGGCACGATCTCCCGGGCGGCGGCTTCGTCGCCGGGTTGACGCTGTCGATCGCCTTCATCCTCGTCTATCTCGGCGAAGGCGCGCAGTGGACCGAGGACCGGCTCGCGATCCGGCCGTTGCGCTGGATCGCCGTTGGCATCCTGGTCGCCACCGCGACGGGCGCCGGATCGTGGCTTTTCGCGCACGCCTTCCTCACGTCCCACACCGCTCATCTGGGCGGGCTGCACCTGCAAAGCGCGCTGTTCTTCGACGTTGGCGTCTTCGCGCTGGTGGTGGGGGCGACGGCGCTCATCCTGATCGCGCTCGCGCACCAGTCGACCCGGGCCCAGCGATGGAGCTGATCATCGCGCTCGGCATCGGCGTGCTCGCCGGTTGCGGCGTCTGGCTGCTGCTGCGGCCGCGCACCTTCCAGGTGGTCCTCGGGCTGTCGTTGCTGTCGTATTCGGTGAACCTCTTCATCTTCGTCATGGGCTGGGTGCGCGGCGGAAGGCCACCTTTCGTCGAGCCGGGCGTCGCCGTCGACCCCCGCGTCTTCGCCGACCCCCTGCCGCAGGCGCTGGTGCTGACGGCCATCGTCATCGCCTTCGCCACGACGGCGCTGCTGCTCGTCGTACTGCTCGCCGCGCGCGGCCTCACGGGCACCGACCATGTAGACGGGCAGGAACCCGGCGAATGATCGAGCATCTGCTCGTTGCGCCGATCGTCCTGCCGCTTGGCGTCGGCGCGGTACTGCTCCTCATCGAGGAGCGTCGCCATCGGGCGAAGGCCGTGCTCAGCCTGACGGCCGCGCTGGCCCTCGCGGCCATGGCAGCGCTCCTCGTGGCCCGCGCCGACATCGCTACCACGCACATCTACCGGCTGGGCAGCTGGCCCGCGCCCTTCGGCATCGTGCTGGTCGCCGACCGGCTTTCCGCCGCGATGGTGCTGCTCGCCGCGGTGCTGGCGATCGCGGCGCTCTGGTTCTCGCTCGCCCGCTGGCATGGCGCGGGGCCGCACTTCCACACGCTGGTGCACCTGCTGCTCGCCGGGCTGAACGGCGCCTTCCTCACCGGCGACATCTTCAACCTGTTCGTGTTCTTCGAGTTGCTGCTCGCCGCGTCGTACGGCCTTGCGCTCTACGGCGGCGGCGCGCAGCGTACCCGCGCGAGCCTGCACTACATCGTGGTGAACCTTGCCGCGTCGCTCCTCTTCCTGATCGGCGTGAGCCTGATCTATGGCGTCTCGGGAACGCTCAACATGGCCGACATCGTCACGCGGCTGGCCGCGCTGCCGGCGGCGGATCGCGTGCTGGCGGAGATCGGCATCGGCGTGCTGGCCGTAGCGTTCTTCGTCAAGGCGGGCATGTGGCCGCTCGGCTTCTGGCTCGCGCCGGCCTATGCCGCGGCCAGCGCGCCGGCGGCGGCCATTTTCTCCATCCTCACCAAGGTCGGCATCTACGCAGTGCTGCGGCTGTGGCTGCTCGTGTTCGGCGGCACCTCGGGAGCCGAGCTGCTGGCGTTCGGCGGCATGGCGACGCTGGTCTACGGCGTGATCGGCATGCTTGCGTCGCAGAGCCTCGGCGGGCTCGCCGGGCACGGGCTGCTCGTGTCTTCCGGCACTCTGCTCGCCGCGGTGGGTCTGGGCGGCGCCGCATCCACGGCTGCGGGCCTTTACTACCTGGCCGTTTCGACCGTCGGCATCGCCGCGTTCTTCCTCCTCATCGAGCTGGTGGAGCGCGCGCGCGAGGCGGGCGCCGATGTGCTTGCCGTCACCGCGGAGGCCTTCGGCCTGCGCCGGGAGGAAACACAGCCTGAGGAAGAGGTCGGCATCGTCGTGCCCGCGGCTATGGCCTTCCTCGGGCTCTCGTTCCTCGGCTGCGGCCTGGTGATCGCCGGCCTGCCGCCGTTGCCGGGCTTCCTGGCCAAGTTCGCGCTGATGGAGGCGCTGCTGAGCGAGGAGGGAAGCCTGCCGGCGGCATGGAGCGTCGTGGCGCTGCTCCTCGCCTCGGGCCTCGCCGCAACCATCGCGTTCGGCCGCGCCGGCGTACGCATCTTCTGGGCGACCGAGCGCGTGCCACCCGCGGTTCGCCTCGCGGAGCTCGCACCGATCGCTGCGTTGCTGGTCGTCTGCGTCGTGCTGGCGGTGCTCGCCGGCCCGGTCCTCGACTATCTCGGAGAGGGTGCGCGCGTTTTGCACGAGCCGGCCGCCTACATAGAAGAGGTGCTTGGACGGTGAGGAAGCTGCTCTTCGTCGTCTGGCTGCTCCTTGCCCAGACCCTCGCCGTGGCCCAGCTGATCGCCGGCGCCGTGCTCGCCCTTGGCGCCGGCGCGGTCCACTCGCTGCTCGGCCCGCAAGCGGGTCCGCGCCGCAGCCGGCCGGGCGCCGTTGCGCGGCTGGTCGGCGTCGTCGCGTACGACATCGTGCTCTCGAATATCGCCGTCGCCCGCATCGTGTTCGGCCCCGACCGCGGCACGCGGCGCGCCGGCTTCCTGCCGATTCCCCTGGACACGCGCCACGCGGGAGCGCTGGCCGCGCTGGCGGTGATCGTGACGGCCACGCCGGGCACGAGCTGGGCGGACTACGACAGCGAGCGCAACGTGCTCACGCTGCATGTGTTGGACCTCGCCGATGAGGAGGGCTCGGTCCGGATGTTCAAGATGCGCTACGAACGTCCCCTGCGGGAGATCTTCGAATGACGCTCGCCGCGGCCCAGGTGCTGCTCGGCGCCGCGCTGCTCCTTTGCGTGTGGCGCGCGTGGCGCGGCCCCGCCGCCGAGGACCGCGTGCTCGCGCTCGACGCCCTCTATGTGAATGCCATGCTTCTCGTCCTGGCCTTCGGCGTGCGCCATGGCACGTCGCTCTACTTCGAGGCAGCGCTCGTCATCGGAGCGGTCGGCTTCGTGGCGACGGCGGCGCTCGCCAAGTTCCTCCTGCGCGGCGAGGTGATCGAGTGAGCGGGCTCGCCGAGTTCCTGGTCCTCGCCGGCGCGGCGCTCGCCTTCGCAGGCAGCGTCGGCCTGGTGCGGATGAAGACCTTCTTCGAGCGTGTTCACCCGCCGACGATGGGCTCGACGCTCGGCACCGCGCTGGTCCTCGCCGGCTCGATGCTGCATTTCGGCACGCTGCACGAGATCCTCATCGGCCTCTTCATGGCCGTGACGACGCCGATCAGCTATCTCCTGCTGGTGGCGGCTGCGCGGCGCCGCCGCCGCCCTCGATGACGATGCGGCCGATCTGCAGGTGGTGCATCAACTCGCGCAAGATGAGCAGCGTTGCCGCGAACCTTCGGGTTCCCGGCAACCCGGCCCGCCCGGTCAGGCGCGCATAAGCGCGCTCCACCGCTTCCGGCGACAGCGCCATCCCGGCGCCCGCCCGTACGCCGGATGCGAGCGCGATCTCGCGGATCGTTTCATCCGTATCCGTCGTGACCACCGTTGAATCCCGCTCGACCGCCTGGTGCACGCGGGCGATCTCGTCCTCGATGGCGGCGATTGCGTTTTCCAGATCGAGCGGGGAGGCTGGATCGCTCTTGAGGTGAACGTGCGAGATGGTTCGCCATCCGATGTCGAGCGTGGCGGCGCCCAAGGTGGTCTGGTCCGCGCCGACTCGCAGGTCGATGGCTTTCAACTCGAGGGGCGGCGCACGCTGCCGGAGATGCCGATGATGGTGAAGATCATTCTCGGATCGTCCGTCCGCGGCCGCACTTCGTCAATCGCAGCAGCGCCGGCTGGCGTCCGGCGGTCCTGCGACATAAAGTAGCCCCATGGGCGACGCAGCTGTAGAAACGATCGAGGGCACGTTCGGCCCGCTGCTGGTTCTGTCGCTCGACATGATGGGCACCTTCGCGTTCGCAGTGAGCGGAGCGAGCGCAGGGGTGAAGCGCGAGCTGGATCTCTTCGGTGTGCTGCTCCTTTCGTTCGCCGCGGCGGCGGCGGGCGGCATTGCGCGCGACGTGCTGATCGGTGCGGTCCCGCCGGCCGCGCTCAGCGACTGGCGCTACCTGGCCACCGCGCTCGCTGCCGGCGCGATCACCTTCTGGTGGCATCCGCTCGTCGATCGGCTCAGAAACCCGGTGCAATTGTTCGACGCGGCAGGACTCGCGCTCTTCGCGGTGGCGGGCGCGGAAAAGGCGCTCGCGCACGGCCTGAGCCCGCTGATGGCGGCTCTGCTCGGCATGCTGACGGGAATCGGCGGCGGCATTGTGCGCGACGTGCTTCTGGCGGGTGTGCCCTCCGTGCTTCGCTCGGAGCTTTACGCGGTGGCGGCGCTCGCCGGGGCGGCCGTCGTCGTGACGGGGCACGTCCTGCAGGTCCATGCTGCACTGATGGCGGCTCTCGGCGCCGTCCTTTGCTTCGTGCTCAGGCTGCTCGCTATTCGTTACCGCATCGGGCCCCCGGTAGCCCGCGTCATGCCACCGAAGGATTCATGAGAGCGACTACTTGGGCGCGGTATACGGTTCCAGGTCGCCGACCACCTCGCCGCGCCTGAGCGGCACGCACTCGGGCGGGAAATCCTGGCGGAAGGTGCCGCCGTGGTCGCGCACGCGGTCGATGAAGATCTTCAGCCGGCCCATCGCGCCGGTCGGCAGGTCGTGCAGCACGAGCAGCGTCCACGGCTGCGACAGGCACTGGGCCAGGGCGACCTCCGCCCAGCCGCGCGGGTCTTCCCAGTCGCGCGGCACGGCGTTCCACAGGACGCAGGTCATCTTCTCTTTTTTCAGAATCTCGACGGCGGCGCTGCTGAGGAGGTGCGGCCCGAGCTCGCCGCCGCCGCCGAACGGGCGGAAGAGAAGATCCGGATGGGCGAGCTCGTCGATCAGGGCCTGGGTCTCGACGATCTCCGAGACGACGCGCGAGGCGTCGGTGATCCGGCCGAGCGGCTCCTTGTGCGACCAGGTGTGGTTGCCGATCCAGTGCCCCTCGGCATGCGCCCGCTTGGCGAGCGCCCGGTGCTTGCGGTCGGCGAGCTTCGATCCGAGGACGAAGAAGGTGGCCTTCACGTCGGCGGCCGCCAGGACCTCCAGCACCCGCGGCGTGGCCGCCGGCTCGGGGCCGTTGTCGAACGTGAGAGTGACCTGCAAGTCAGCCCTTGTAGGTGTCGAGGCCGATGCGCTCGCGCGCCAGCACCGCGGCGACCGCCGGGTGCTGCATCACGCGCTGGATATAGGCGTGGTAGGCGGGCAGGGACTTGGGATCAATGCCGGCGATGCCGCCCCAGCGCAGGAGCGTGAAGGCGTAGGCGTCGTGGAACGTGATGCGCTCTCCGAGCCAGTACGGCCGCGCATTGGCGATCCAGCCCTGCACGCGCTCGAGGTAGGAGCGGAAATCCTTCTGCGCGCGCGCCTTGACCTCGGCACGCGCGCCCTCGCTGTCGGCGAACCGGTCGGGGAAGAAGACGCGCGTGAAGGTCGGATGCGGCGTAGTGTTCATCCACGCGAGCTGCGATAGCGCCTGGGCCCGCGCCCATGCCTCCCTGGGAAGCAGCCCGGCGTCCGGGAATGCGGCGTCGAGGTACGTGCAGATCGCCATGATCTGCGACAGCGGCTTGCCGTCCACCACCAGCACCGGAACCTGGCCGTGCGGGTTGACCGCCAGGTATTCCGCGCTCTTGTGCTCGCCCTTGTGCAGCTTGACGAGCTTCGGCTCGAAGGGCGTCTTCAGCGACTCGAGCACCACATGCGGCACGAAGGAACAGGCGCCGGGGCCGAAATAGAGCTCGAGCTTCATGTCCCGGTCAGGCTTTGGCGCGGGTCATGAACACCAGCCGCTCGAACAGGTGCACGTCCTGCTCGTTCTTGAGCAGCGCGCCGTGCAGCGGCGGGATGATGGTCTTCCGGTCCTTGGAGCGCAGCGCTTCCGGGGGGATGTCTTCCGCCAGCAGCAGCTTCAGCCAGTCGAGCAGCTCGCTGGTCGAGGGCTTCTTCTTCAGCCCGGGGACCTCGCGCACCTCGAAGAAGACTTCCATTGCCTCGCGCAGCAGCGACTTCTTGAGCTGCGGGAAGTGGACGTGGACGATCTTCTCCATCGTCTCCTTGTCCGGGAAGCGGATGTAGTGGAAGAAGCAGCGGCGCAGGAACGCGTCGGGCAGCTCCTTCTCGTTGTTCGAGGTGATGAAGACGATCGGCCGGTGCCTCGCCTTGACCAGCTCGCGCGTCTCGTAGACGTAGAACTCCATGCGGTCGAGCTCGCGCAGGAGATCGTTCGGGAACTCGATGTCGGCCTTGTCGACCTCGTCGATCAGGAGCACGCAGGGCTTGTCGAGCGTGAAGGCCTGCCACAGCATGCCCTTGACGATGTAGTTGTGGATGTCCTTCACCCGCTCGTCGCCGAGCTGCGAGTCGCGCAGGCGGCTGACCGCGTCGTATTCGTAGAGGCCCTGCTGCGCCTTGGTGGTCGACTTGATGTGCCACTCGAGCAGCGGCACGCCGAGCGAGCGGGCGACCTCGACCGCCAGCATGGTCTTGCCGGTGCCGGGCTCGCCCTTCACCAGCAGCGGACGCTGCAGCGTGATGGCGGCGTTCACCGCGAGGGTGAGGTCCTCGGTCGACACGTAGCTGGACGAGCCGGTGAACCGCATTTCGATCTTTCGACGGGGGAAAATTGGATTCTAGCAGCGGCTTTCCGCTAGAATTCCGCGTCCTTCGCCCTATAAGAACACCGATGGCCCACCGACTCTTCATCGCCGCCGTATTTTCCGCAATGAGCGCCGCCCTGGCGCTCGCCGGGACGAACGCGTTCGCGCAACCCAAGCCGCCGGCCGACAAGGCGCCGAAGAAGGAAGAAAGCCGTCCCGCGACGGGCGGCGCGAAGGTCGGCACCGAGAACTTCCATGCGCAGTGCATCGGCTGCCACGGCATCCCGGGCTACAAGACCGCGTTCCCCGAGGTCTACCACGTGCCGAAGATCGCCGGCCAGCAGCCGGCCTACATCGTCGCCGCGCTGAAGGCGTACAAGTCCGGCGAGCGCTCGCACCCCTCCATGCGCGGCATCACCGCCAGCATGTCGGAGGAGACGATGAAGGAGCTGGCCGACTACTACGGGGGCGCGGGGAAAAAATGAGACATCTTCTTTTCATCGCGCTCAGCGCGGCGTTCGCGGTAAGCGCGCAGGCGGCCGACGCAGGGAAGGGCAAGCAGAAGGCGGAGCAGGTGTGCGCCGCCTGCCACGGGGTGGACGGCGCCAAGCCTTCCGCGCCCGACCAGCCGATCCTCGCCGGCCAGCACGTCGACTATCTGGTGCGCGCGCTCGGCGACTACAAGAACGGCCGCCGCAACAACGCGATCATGAAGGGCTTCGCCGCGCAGCTTTCGAAGCAGGACATCGAAGACCTGTCGGCCTGGTTCGCGAGCCAGAAGAGCCCGCTGCGCGACCAGCGCTAGGAGCAGTGCATGCCGGTGGCGTAGAAGCGGGTCAGGCCGGCCCGCATGCGCAGCACCGTGCGCTGCCAGTCGTTGAACCCCGCCATCCCCTTGCGCAGGGTGGCCATCATCTCCGCCTCGAGCGCGGGCAGGTCGACGCCCTGAACCTTGCCGTTGCTCACCACCTCGCGCCCGGCGACGTACATCGCCCTGATATGCCGGCTGGTGGCGCGCGATAGCACGAGCGGCAGGTCGTCCAGGCTTTCGGCGATGACGTCGCGCGCGAGCGCCGCGCGATCCAGCACCAGGATGTCCGCCAGCCGTCCCGGCTCGATGGCTGCCGGCTCGTCGATGCCGGTCACCGAGCGGCGCCCGGTATCGCAGGCCGCGTGCATCAACGTCGCGGCATCCGCGCGCTCCTCGAAGCCGACGCCGCCGTGCAGGAACCAGCCGACGCGCAGCTCGCGCAAGGCGTCGTCGTCGTCGTCGATGCCGGTGCCGTCCTGGCCGATGGCCAGCGGCACTTTCGCGCGCAGCATCTGCGGCAGCGGCGCGACGCCGGAGCGCAGGGCGAGGTTGGAGCTGTTGTTCACGCTGATCGTCACGCCGCGCTCGGCCAGCAGCTCGAGCTCGTCCGGGCGTGCCCACACCGCATGCGCAACCGAGAGCCGCGGCGAGAGAAAGCCGATCGAGTCGAGGAACTTGAGCAGGCCCTGCGGGTAGGCGCGGTCGGCCCATTCGCGCTGGTAGCGCGTCTCGAGCAGGTGCATATGGATGCGCAGGCCGGTGGCGGCCGAGCGCTCGGCGATCGTCTCCAGCAGCGCATTCGAGCACCAGTGCGCGGCCGCCGGGCCATATTGCACGCTCACGAGCGGCGAGCCTATGGCGGCGGCGATCTCCTCCACCAGCGCCACCTGCTCCTTTGGCGGCAAGGGCTTCGGCACCAGGCGCTCGCGCACCAAAGGGCGGTCCTTCTCGTCGACCAGCGCCAGGGTGCGCTCGTCGTCGCCGTAAGCGAGGAAGTTGCGGTCGCGCAGGACGGGCGCAAACGCGATGCGTACCCCTACGTCGTGCGCCGCGCGGGCCATTTGCCGAGCCTCGTCGACGAGGCTCATGCCGCCCTGGGCACGAGTGAGGTGGCACATGACGCTCGAGGCGCCGCCGAGCGCCGAGCGGCCGAAGGCGACGGCGCCGACGAGGTAGGGATCGAGCCGCGGCGCACCGGTGATCGCCGCGAGCCAGATCTCCAGCGGCATCTCCAGGGCGCCGAGGGCCACGGGCTTCACTGCTCGCGCGTGGTCGTGCGCGTTGGCGAGCGCGGGCATCGCCAGCAGGCCGTCGCCGCCGGTCCCCTCGCCGACTGACGAGACGCGAGACCCGGAAATGCCGATCCTGCGGTGAAGCTCGGCGCGGCGCTGCGCCGGCCTGGCGAGAAGACGCTCTACGACCAGGTCCATCGTTATTGCTGCAGCTGGATCCCCGCGCCGCGGATGATCTTGCCCCACTTCTCGACCTCGCCCCGCACGTGCGCACGCGCCTGCGCCGGCGTGGAAGGCCACGCCTCGGCGCCCTGCTGCGCGAGGAGCTGCTGCTTGACGTCGGGCTGGTTCAGCACCTTGTTCAGCTCGCCGTTCAGGCGATCGACAATCTCGCGCGGGGTGCCGCGCGGCGCGAAAAGCGTGTGCCAGTTGTCGACGTCGAAGCCGGCGAGGCCGGCCTCGGCCAGGGTGGGGACGTCCGGCGCGACCGGGGTGCGCTTCGCCGAGGTAACGCCGATCGCGCGCAGCTTGCCGGCGCGCACATGGGGCGCCAGCGCGAGCGGCGTGAGGAAGAGCAGGTCGGTTTCCTGCGCGAGGAGCGCCTGGATCGCGGCGCCGCCGCCCTTGTAGGGAACGTGCACCATGCTGATCGAGGCCATGTTGCTCAGCAGCTCGCCGGAGAGGTGGTGCGCGCTGCCATGCCCGACGGACGCGTAGTTCAGCTTTCCGGGCTGCGCCCTGGCGTGGTCGACCAGCTCCTTCAGGGAATTCGCCGGCACGCCGGTGCGCACCACCAGCATCAGCGGCAGCGACGCGACCATGCCCACGGGCTCGAGATCCTGCGTGACGTCGAACTGCGGCTTGGGGGTGGCGTGCGCGCTGATGGTGAGGGAGACGTTGCCCATGAGCACGGTATAGCCGTCGGGCGCGCTCTTCGCGGTCACGTCGGCGGCCACGTTGCCCGAGGCGCCCGGCCGGTTCTCGATCACCAGCGGCTGGCCGAGGCTCTCCTGCATCTTGATGCCGAGCATGCGGGCGATGATGTCGGGCGCGCCGCCGGGGCTGAAGCCGACGAGGACGCGAACCGGCTTGGCCGGATAGGTCTGCGCCGCGGCGCAGGATGCGAACAGGGCGAGAAACAGCGCGGCTATGCGGGAGATCATGGACCTATACTAACTCGACATGAATCTCGATCTGAACGGCAAGACCGCCATCGTCACCGGGCCGGCCAAGGGCATGGGCGCCGCGATCACGCTCGCGCTCGCGCGCGAAGGCGTCGACCTGTGCCTCGCCGGGCGCGACATGGCGGCGATAGCGCCGGTCGCCGCGGAGGTGAAGAAGCTCGGCCGCAAGGCCGTCGAGGCGAAGTGCGACCTCACGTCCGAAAAGGACGTGCAGGGCATGGTCGCCAGGGCGCTCGACGCGTTCGGCGGCCGTATCGACATCCTGGTCAACGTCGCCGGCGGCCGCGGGCCGCTGGAGACGACCGCCTGGGACACCACGCCCGAGCAGATGGACGAGATCCTCGCGCTCAACGTGAAGGGCGCGTTCCTCGCCATGAAGGCCGTGACCCCGGCGATGCAGAAGCAGCGCTACGGCAAGATCGTCAACATCGGCGGCACGTTCGGCCTGCGCGGCCGCGGGCTGCGCATGGCCTACTCCGCGTCGAAGTGGGGCGTGCGCGGAGTGGTCAAGGCCTTCGCGCTCGAGCTCGGGCCCTACAACATCAACGTGAACAACGTCGCCCCGGGGATGGTCGACGGGCCGCGCTTCCGCAAGGTGTGCGAGGAGATGTCGAAGCGCCTGGGCATCAGCATGGAGCAGGCGATGCGCAAGCACGCCGAGGAGTATGCTCTGAAGCGGGTCTCGACCGACGAGGACGTGGCGAACGCGGTGCTCTTCTTCGCGAGCGACGCCTCGCGCCAGATCACCGGCCAGGACATTGCAGTCGACGGCGGATGGGTCATATGAGCATCGATTACGTCATCAAGGGCGGCAAGGTGGTCACGGGCGACGCGGTGTTCGAGGCCGACGTCGCCATCGAGGGCGAGAAGATCGTGGCGGTGGGCTCCGTGCCCGCGGGGAAGAAGACCATCGACGCGACCGGCAAGTACGTGATGCCCGGCGCCATCGACAGCCACGTGCATTTCCGCGCGCCGGGCTACGACTACAAGGAAGACTGGCAGACCGGCACCGGCGCCGCCGCGCGCGGCGGCGTCACCACGGTGCTCGAGATGCCGAACACCAATCCGCCCACCGGCACGCTTTCCGCTTTGAAGATAAAGCAGGAGATTGCCGCGCGCCAGGCGTATGTCGATTACGGGATCTACGGCCTGCTGGACGAGAAGAACCTCGACCAGCTGGAGGCGCTGTCGGACGCGGGCGTCTCGGGCTTCAAGTGCTTCATGGGCAATACCTTCGGCGACCTGCCGGCGCCGTCCGACGGCGCGATGCTCGAAGGCTTCGAGACCCTTGCCCGCCTCGGAAAGCGCTGCACGGTTCACGCGGAGAACGCCTCCATCATGGCGCGCCGCCAGGGACATCTCGAGGCCGCCGGGCGCACCGATCCGCTCGCGCACCTCGCGGCGCGGCCGGAGGTGTGCGCGATCGAGGCCGTCTCGCGCGCGGTCATCTTCGCCGAGTGGACCGGCGCGCGGCTGCACATCGCGCACAAGAGCTCGGCGGACGCGCTCTACGTCCTGCGCGATGCCAAGCGCCGCGGGGTGGATGTCACCGTCGAGACCTGCCCCCAGTATTTGCTGTTATCGACGAAAGATCATGAAAGGCTCGGCAACGTGCTGCGGGTGAACCCACCCATCCGCGAGCCCGGGCACCAGGAGCCGCTGTGGCAGGCGCTGCGCGAAGGCGTGGTCGACATGATCGCCACCGACCATGCGCCGCATACGCCGGAGGAGAAGACGCGCGCGAGCTGCTGGCAGTGCGATTGCGGCTTCCCGGGCGTCGAGACGCAGATGCCGCTCATGCTGACCGAGGTGAACAAGGGCCGCATGTCCATCAGCGACTACGTGCGCTGGGCCAGCGTCAACCCCGCCAAGGCGTGGGGCCTCTACCCGAACAAGGGCGTGATCCAGCCCGGCGCCGACGCCGACATCATCCTGGTCGACGCGAAGCGCGAGTGGACGGTCGACCAGTCGCAGCTCTTCTCGAAGAGCAAGATCTCGCCGTGGCATGGCAGGCGCGTCCAGGGCGGCCCGGTTCTCACGCTCGTGAGAGGCAAGGTGGTCATGGAGGCGGGCAAGGTGGTCGCCGAGCCCGGCTGGGGCAAGCCGGCGCGCCAGAAGATGCCCCCGCCCGCGCCGCGCAACACCGAGAAGACCACCGCGGCGATCACCGCCGCCCGCGAGAGCATCCGGAAAGTCGGCTGATGCAGCGCGCTGCGCTCGGCGAGCAGCTCGTCGCGCTGCTCGGGGAACTCGTCGCCATTCCCTCCACCTATCCGCCGGGCGATACGAGCCGGATCGCGCGGCACTGCGCCGATTTCCTTTCGGCGCTCGGCTACAGCGCCGAAGCCCGGGACGGCAACGCCGTGGCGCGGCGGGGCAGGGGCGCGTCGCTGGTTTTCAACGCCCACGCCGACACCGTGGACGTCGGTGGGCGAGGCGCCTGGAAGACCGATCCGTTCAAGGCGACCGTGGTGGACGGGAAGGTCTACGGCCTCGGCGCGTGCAACTGCAAGAGCGCGATGGCGGTGCACCTGTGGCTCGCGCGCGAGATCGCGCAGCGCGGCGGGCCGAAGAAGGGCGAGGTGGTGTTCACCTTCGTCGGCGACGAGGAGAACCTCGGCCCGAACGGGCTCCTCAAGCTGCGCGAGAGCGGGGCGGTCAAGCCCGCCACGCTGGTGGTCGCCGCGCAGACGCGCAATCGGCTGGTGCTCGAGGAGCGCGGCGTGATGTGGGTGCGCGTCACCACGCGTGGCAAGGCCGCGCACGCCGGCGCGCCGCACACCGGCGATTCGGCCGTGCTGCGCATGCACGACCTCGTCTCCGCCCTGCGCGCCGATCTGGTCCCTGCCATCGCCAAGCGCAAGAGCGCGACCGGCCAGCAATCGACCCTCAGCATCGGCCGGATCCGCGGCGGCGAAAACATTAACGTCGTGCCGGACCTCTGCACCATCGAGATCGACCGGCGCATCCTGCCCGAGGAGGACTTCGACGGCGCGCTCGCGGAGCTGAAGTCCGCGGCGATGAAGGCGGGTGCGACGGAAGTGGAGCTTCTTACGGGCACGCCGGGCTTCAAGGCACCCGAGAACGGCGCGGGCGTGCGCGCGTTCAGCGAGGCGGTCCGCTCGGTGACGGGCAAGGCGCCCGAGCCCCTAAACGTGGTCGGTGCGAGCGATGCGCGCTACTTCGCGCGCGACGGCATCGAGATCCTGGTCACCGGGCCGGGCGACGGCGCCGACAGCCACAAGCCGAACGAGTTCGTGCCGCTGGAGGAATTGATCGACGCCGCGCTCATCCACCTCGCGGCGGCGGAAAGACTTCTTTTCTAGATCGTGTTGGCCTTGCGCTCGGAGCGGCCGACCAGCTCTTCCCAAAGGCCGTCGGTGGACTTGCGCAGGACGACCTCGGCCTGCGGCTCGAGCACGTACCACAGGCCGCGCTTCACTTCCTCGGCGAGCTCGCGCGGCTGCCACATCACCATGCCGGCGAGGAAGCGCGCCTGCTGCGGCTGGGTCTCGATGATGCGGTCGACGATGGCGCTGTCGAACGCGAGGAACAGGTTCGGCGCGAGCTGCAGCGAGCGGCCGCCGGGGCTCTGGTTGCCCTTGACCATGGCGAAGATGACCTCCGGCCCCATCGGCCCGCCGAGATACACGGGGTCGACGATCTTCTGCGAGGGCACGTGCTTCGGGAACAGCTTGCCGAGCGTCATGGTGGTCGGCTTGTTGAGGATGAAGCCGACATGGCGCTCCTCGCCGAGCGGGCGGGCGAGCACGATGCTCGAGCCGTAGATGCGGTCCTTGAGCGAGCGCTTGGCGACCAGCAGCACGGTTTGGTTGGTGTCGGCGGACCAGGCGAGCGGCGTACCGAGCGCGAGGACGATGCCGACGAGGACGGCCCAAATCGGGGAGGGGATCTTCATGGCGGCATCATGCCCACCCCAATGTGTAGGGCGGGCTGAGCCCGGCTAGTCCGTCCGGGGTCCGGAAGGCGGCTGTCGGATTTCGTCTACTTGCGGGAACGGCGCTCCAGGCATTCCAGGTACGCCGCGCCGTCGGGCGGGGCGTGGTCGCGCTGCGAGCGCCAGACGGTCTCGGCCAGGCATTCGAGCGCCTGGTGCAGGGCCTCGTGCCGGCCGCCGTGGCGCTGCACCAACGCCTGGAAGCGCGCCGCAATGCCGGGCGGCTGGTCGATGGACAGCTGCTCCTCCAGCGCCAGGTGCAGGCTCATGTGCAGGAAGGGGTTCGGCTGGTCGATGTAGTCCCGGTCGCGATAGGCGTCCGGCCGGTCGAGGACGGCGTGGTATTCGGGATGGGCGAGGATCACGTCGAGGGCGATGGTTTCCACCCCCGCCACCGGCTGGCCCGCGCGGTACTTGCGCCAGGCGCCGAAGAACGTTTCACGCACCTGGTCGCGGCTGGGGTCGAACATCCTTGGTCTTGGGTCTGAATTCGCAAAGATCGCGAATGAGGCATTCGGGACAGCCGGGTTTGCGCGCAACGCAGATATACCGGCCGTGCAGGATCAGCCAGTGGTGCGCATCGTGCAGGAACTCGGGCGGCGTGAACTTGAGCAGCTTCTGCTCCACTTCCAGCGGGTCCTTGCCGGGGGCGATGCCGGTGCGGTTCGCCACCCGGAAGATGTGCGTGTCGACCGCCACCGTCGGCTGGCCGAACGCGGTGTTGAGGACCACGTTGGCCGTCTTGCGGCCGACGCCCGGCAGCGCCTCGAGCGCCTCGCGATTCTGCGGCACCGCGCCGCAATGCCTGTCGAGCAGGATCTGCGACAGCGCCACGACGTTCTTCGCCTTCATGCGGAACAG
Organism: Burkholderiales bacterium; assembly: GCA_035699685.1. Taxonomy (GTDB): domain Bacteria; phylum Pseudomonadota; class Gammaproteobacteria; order Burkholderiales; family SG8-39; genus SCGC-AG-212-J23. Next base: position 18,427 of record DASSPL010000211.1, read on the forward strand.
GCCGATGCGCTTGATGTACTCCTCCAGCCCCTTCACGCCGAGCTTCACCATCGCCTGCGGCGTGTTGTGCTTCTTGAACAGCTCCGCGGTCGCCAGGTTGACCGACTTGTCCGTCGCCTGCGCCGAAAGCACCACCGCGACCAGCAGCTCGTACGGCGTCGTGTAGGCGAGCTCCGTCGTCGGCTTCGGATTGGCGGCGCGAAAGCGCCGGAAGATCTCGGCGCGCTTCTGCGGGTTCATTTGCGCGCCAGCAGCGCCGCGAGGATCGACCTGCGCTCTTCGGGTGCGTGCGAACGCAGCGGGGTCTTCAACCGCTGCTGGCGCCGGCGGCCGCGCTCGCCGGCGGCCTGCTTCAGCGCCAGGGTCCAGCGCCCGCGCGCCGGCTGCATCTCGATGCAGTCGACCGGGCAGGGCGGCAGGCACAGCTCGCAGCCGATGCACCAGTCCTCGACCACCGTGTGCAGGTAGCCCTGCGCGCCGACGATCGCATCGACCGGGCAGGCGTCGATGCAGCGCGCGCAGCCGATGCAGCGGGCTTCGTCGACGATGGCGACGCCGCGCCTCATCTTCCCGTGTCGCGGGCGAGTTGCGCGTGCAGGACTTTCCCATCGGCCACCTGCAGGCCGGTGCGCAGGTCGTCGCTGGTTTCGCCGCGGGCAAGCATCTGGACGTAAGGTAACACCGCGCGCTCGAGCGCGAGGCTGGCGGTGCGCGCGCACGCCGCCGGCATGTTCGGCACGCAGTAATGCACCACGCCTTCTTCGATGTAAATCGGCGCGCTGTGCGAGGTCGGCCGCGACGTCTCGGCGATGCCGCCCTGGTCGATGCCGACGTCGACCAGCGCCGATCCCGGCCGCATGCGCCGCAGCAGGCCGCGCGAGATCAGCTTTGGCGACATCTCGCCCGGGGTGAGCACGCCGCCGATGACGAGGTCGGCATCGCTGATGGCCATGGGGTCGAAGCCGGTCTGGTACACGACGTCGGGGTAGCTCTCCCTGAGCGAAGCGAAGCGGCGCTCGGTCTTCGCGAACACGGTTACCCAGGCGCCGATGCCGTACGCGATGGCGAGCGCGTTGGCGCCGACATTTCCCGCGCCGAGGATCACCACCTTGCCGGGCGGCACGCCGTCGAGGCCGGGAAGGAGCACGCCGCTGCCGCCGTTCTGCTTCTGCAGGCACCAGGCGCCGGCTTGCACGGCGAGGCGGCCGGCGATCGCGGACATGGGCGAGAGGACCGGCAGCCCGCTTTCCTGGCCGACCGTCTCGAAGGCGATGAACGTGGCGCCGCTCGCGAGCGCCGCATCGAGCAGCTCGGGCTCGGGGCCGAAATGCTGGAAGCCGAAGACCGTCTGCCCGCGGCGGGGCTTGCCGTATTCCTCCGGCTGCAGCTCCTTCACCTTGACGACCAGGTCGCAGTCCCACGGGTCGCCGAGCGTCGCGCCAGCCCCCTGGTAGTCGGCGTCGGAGAAACCGACACCTACGCCCGCGCCGGGCTGGACCACGACGTCCTCCAGCCCCTGGATCCCCGAGGGGGTGAGCGCGACGCGATACTCGCCGTCCTTTACTTCGCGCGGTAGGCCGATACGCATTCGGCGATCAGCTCCGGGCCGCGGAACACGAGCCCCGAGTAGATCTGCACCAGCGAAGCGCCGGCGTCGAACTTCTCGCGCGCGTCTGCGCCGCTCATGATCCCGCCGCAGCCGATGAGCGGGATCTCGCCTTTGAGCAGGTCGGCGAAGCCGCGCAGCACGCGCGTCGACTTCTCGCGCAGCGGCGCGCCGGACAGGCCGCCGGCCTCGCTGCCGTAAGGCAGGCCGGAGACGCCGTCGCGCGAGACGGTGGTGTTGGTCGCGATCAGCCCGTCCACCCGCTCGCGCCGGGCGACATCGGCGATGCCGGCCATCGCCGCGTCGTCGATATCCGGCGAGATCTTCAGCGTCAGGGCGACGTTGCGTCCATGGCGTTCGCGCAGCGCATCGCGCCTCTCCCGCACCCTGCGCAGCAGCGCGGCGAGCGTCTGCGCCGACTGCAGGTCGCGCAGGCCGACGGTGTTGGGGGAGGAGACGTTGATCGCCAGGTAGTGCACGTGAGGGTAGAGCACCTCCAGGCAGCTCGCGTAGTCGTCCGCGGCCCGCTCGTTGGGCGTGTCCTTGTTCTTGCCGACGTTGACGCCGATCACCGCCCTGGTGCGCGCGCGGCGCAGGTTCTCGGCGAACACCTCGACGCCGACGCTGTTCAGCCCGAAGCGGTTGATGATCGCGCGCGCTTCCTCGATGCGGAAAAGCCGCGGCCGCGCGTTGCCGGGCTGCGGCAGCGGCGTGACGCCGCCGAGCTCGAGGAAGCCGAAGCCGAGCGACGACAGGGCGCCGACGTGCTCGGCGTGCTTGTCGAGCCCGGCCGCCGCGCCGACCGGGTTCGGAAAATCGATGCCCATCACCCGCACCGGCGCGGACGGCACCGGCGGCGAGAACAGGCCGGCGAGCCCCGCCGTGCGCAGCGCGATCTGGTGGGCGTTTTCGGCGTCGAGCGAGAAAAGGAGCGGTCGCGCGAGCCCGTAAAGGCTCAAACCTGCTTCTCTTCCGTGTGCCGGCGGCCCAGGCGGCGCCAGGTGCCGCCGACGAAGCCTTCGATCGGCTCGAACTTCGACTTGTACGCCATCTTCGGGCTCTCGCGGATCCAGTAGCCCAGGTAAAGGTACGGCAGGCCGAGGCGCCGGCACTGCTCGATCTGCCACAGCACGTTGTACGTGCCGAAGCTCGCGCCGCGGCGGTCGGGCTCGTAGAACGTGTAGACCGACGACAGGCCGTCGGGCAGGTAATCGACGATCGACACCATCACCAGCTGGCCGCCCTCGCGGAACTCGATCAATCGGGTATCGACGCGGCTCTGCAGCAGGAAGTGCGAGTACTGGTCGCGGCTGTCGTTGTCCATGCCGCCGCCCGAGTGGCGCTTCGACTGGTAGCGCAGGTAGAGGGCGTA